>DASXEJ010000120.1 GCA_036490175.1 Pirellulales bacterium
CAACTCCCGCGACGTCTGCCAGCCGTCCAGCGAGGCAACGTCGTTCGGTTGCCGTCGGTAGAGCAGCAGCCAGTACAACAGACGATCCTGCTCGAGCGACTCGTGCGTGCTGAATTCGGCTAGCCAGTTGGTCAACGTGGCCGTGGCGAAGATATCCAGCGCCATCTGCCGCCATGGCCCCGAGGCGGCATCCCCGAGCAGGCCCTTCCGCAAGGCCGCGCGCAGGGCCGGTGTGGACTTCGACTGCCAACTGTCGGGCAGTTCTATGTGCCCAACAGCCGCTAAAGGTTCGGGCTCGATTGCCACAGCGCCCAGCAATCCGGCTAATCCGCGTGCAATTGTTAACTGCGCGGAGTTGCGTCCGTCCGCCTCACCGTCGTTGGCGACCTGTTTCCAGGCTTCCTGCCAGTCGACCATGTCGTCCAACGCGCCCGTGGTCGCACCGTCGGCGGATTTTGCCAGCAAAGAGCTGAGCGATCGCACCGCTCGCTCGCGAAGGTCCCGCATCGCGCGGATTGATATTCGCTGTCCGGCCCGGTTGGAATTGCTTACGGACGTCAACCAACGACACAACAGTCGCACTTCCTGCCAGTATTCCGCGAAGCGGGCAACTGCATCGCGCCAGTCAGGCGAGGGCGGGGTCGAGCCACTCAGCACTTGCCAGGCACTGAGTTCCGGGATCCATCGGTCGACTGCTTGCATCACCTGGGACAGGGTTGACGAAGACTTAAGTATTGCGGCTACGCCCGCGATGTATTCCTGGATTGCGTCTTCGTCGAGCAGGGGTGCTGCAGGCTGGGCGGCAGCGTCCTTGGTTTCCATGCCCTGCGCAATGGCCATGCGATCCCGGTCAATTACAAACAACCCTGCCCCGACCGGTATGCGCCAACGCAGGGCTGCCGGCAGGCAAGCCAGTGCAAGCCGTATTTGCAGATAAAAGGCTTCCGGTTGGACCTCTTCCTCCGTCGCAACGAATGCATGCCCCGCGAGAATCCGGCTCAGCATCGGGCCAATCATGGCCAGCGCATTGGCGGGAACGGGGGCATCGCGAGTCGCCAGGCTGCGACGGCCGATCGTTTCGTTCCGCAGGCTAGGCCGCGCAACCAGGCAGCCCCACCAGTCGAGCAGCGGCCACGTGGCCGCTGCGTCAGGATCGTTGGCCAGATAATAAGCCTGCGTGTAGAGCCGATCCTTCAGCTGCGGAATCTCGAATCGTCCTCTCACTCGGGCTGCCAGGACATAGTAGCGATCGCCCACGACTTTGGGCGTGTAGACGAATCCACCCGGACCGTCCGGCCAGCGATACCGGCCCCAACCGTGCAGCAAATCGTCGGTGCCGATGCCGACGCGTTCCGGATAACAAAGGGTTGCTATGCGGTCAGGAATGTCGACGCTGACTGCCGATTGATGATGCTCAGACTGCCTCAGGATCGGGCCGTGCTCGCTCTCGACGAGCTTGCCATAGACTACCTGCCACCACCCGGCCGCCTCCGTCATGACTCTAGGGCTCCTATCCTCGCATCAAAAAAGGGCTACGTGGCAAATTGAGCGCGGATCGTGTGGTCGTACAGAACCATATTCCCCGGTTCTCCGCTGAGCAGGAACACAAACGGTTCGAGGACGCGGAACGGTTCCCAGCTATCGTATAACTGGTTGATTGGAACGTTTGGGTTGCACGTCAGCAACGCTTGGGTCTCAGGATCAAAATTGGCAGTTCCCTCATAGGGCACGAAACCGTAGGCCGAGGCCCAACCACACGCCAACTGGGCGTTGCCATTGTCAGCAGCCTGTAACAACGCGCTCAACGAATTGCGGCTCAAAAGCTGGCGTACGCGGCCCCAAGGGATGTCCGACTCGAGTTGTCGGCGGTTACCGGCCCCGGCGTGGTTGTGAACCTGGTCGGCGCGGGTCAAGACGACGGCGATGCGGCTGAAGGGCATGCCTTCGGCCGACACCTTGGATATGAACTCCGGCATCTGCAAAAAGAAGTCGCTGCAAGCTTCTGAATTGTTGGCATCGACGCAAAAGATCATTCCTTGGCACCGACTGGCTCGTTCAAACATCAGTCGACGATGATCGGTTTCGGACCCGTCTGCGCCCCAGGCAAAGCCGCCCGGGGCATCCAGCACGGCGACATCCGCCATCCAGCGCCTTTTCTTTTTTGGCCAGCCCAGCCGACGCGGTTTCATTTCGGGCTGCTCGCGGCCACTGACCTCCACCTTAAAGCGATATTCGCGCAATATTCGCGTCGCCTCGATTCGCGGGCCGTCACGCACGACGCCAGCGGCCATCTTGTGTAGATCGGTCAACGAACCCGTTTCGATCCGGAGCTCGTCGCCATCGTTGCCTTGTGCTCTGTCGCGCCGCGCTGGCGGCGTGGGGACTTCGAGATCGCGAAACGCACATTGCCACGGGTCGTTCGAAATGTACGACTGGCCTGCGGCCACAATCAGGGAGCCGAGTAGACAAGTTTTTCCGCTCTTCGTCGGCCCCGTCAAAAAAATCTTCTCCATAGCTGTACGAGCGGCAAAGGGGGGGCAAGAAGACATTCAGGCACGCTGCCGGGCGATATTGGAAGGGTCGACGAACCAGAGATTGCCAGGGGCACGCGTGGTCAAATACACCAACGGATCGAGCACCTGAAACGGTTGCCACAACTGCCAGTATCGCGATTGGGCGTCGGCGCCGGCCGCGGCACGCAAGCGGTCGCCGCTGGAGTCCATGTTTGAACGGCCGTCCGGCAAGAATCCGTGCGCTGATACCCAGGTACTGGAGATCTCCGTACGCCGATGAGAAACCGCCAACAGCACGTTGCCCAAGCCCGCTCGCGTCATCATCCGCAACACATGGGGCCAGGGATCGGTGGTGCGGGCGGTTTGCTCCGCCCGCTCATCGTATCGCGCAAAATACCGCTCTGCCTTGGTCAGCAGAATCAACATTTGTCGACACGCCAACCGCCCGTCCGGCAACATGCGAAGGATTTCCATAATCGACTTGAAGAATGCCGACGAAGCCTGTTCATCAGTGGCGTCCGCACAAAGGATAATTGAGTCGGCGGCTCTGAAGGCTTCGATCAATTCGGCAAAGATCAAACTCCTGCGAACTTTTTCCGCCTGCTCCTCGCTGACGCTATCGTCAGGCAGCAGCACGCCGCCCGGTCCGTCGACCACTTGAAACTGGACCCGCTGCGCAACGCCGAAAAAAGCCCGCGTGAGCAGCCCTGCGTAGTCAGCTTCCAAGGTAAAGCGAAAATCCAATCGCCTTTCGGTCGCCTGCCTCCCGAACCGCCCGTGCTCGCGCAATTGTTCCGCGGCATCGCGGTAAAGATGCGCCATTGAGGAATTCGGCTCCGGAATCAAACGGCAGGAGGCGGTCTGATGGTCACTGCGAGAAACACTTGGCGCCAGGCACCAGGCGGACATGAGCGTCGTTTTGCCGGCTTGGGAAGGGCCGCACACGAGCACGCTGCAGGAAGACCGACGGCGCGCATCGTGCCAAAGCCAAAAGCTGTCGAACATGGTCAACCCTGGCAGCAAGAGTCCGAAGAGCGAACGGATGCCGCGGCACGACCGCGGGCTCCTCAAGTTATTTGCGTATGCCCGGCGATTCGGTTCGGCGACGAGCTGCGCGTTTGTCTCGATGACCGGCGATGCGTCGGCAACATAGCTTCATGATTGACCGGCCGTGCAACAGATGTTCCACTAAGAAACACTGAAACGACTTCCAACCGCCGCCATGTGAGCCGCCCCCCTCGCGGCGCAATCATCCTGGGGGGCAATCTGCGTAGCTTCGGTCGAATTCTAGTTGGCGACCGAAGGGATGTCAATCAAACGCCGCGGTACGACACAGTGGGTATGGATTCATTGCAGTTGCGCATAAGGCGGCGAGTAAGGGCGGTCGAATTGCGGCCGTGCGGAAATGGCTGAGCTGACGATCGATCGCTGTTATTGGTTTCATACGCCGATCGGTAATTGGTTGTGGATCACACGTCCCCATGCCGGGCAGCGGGCCACCGTGTACCTGCGCGATAACATCTATCTAGGCGAGTTGCTCGCAGGGCGAACGTCCATGTTCTTCCAGTTCCAACCGCCGATACAACAGGCTTTTCCCATTACGATTACCACTGCAGGCGTTGCGACTTTTACGCAAACCTTTCGACACACGGACACCGGGGCTATACCAACCGCGCAACATATCGACGACTGGCCGCACTTGTGCTGGGACGCGAAAGACTGGACTTACGTCAAACTGGATAGTTCCGTTTGGACTTCGAGTGCGCTCATTCACGGAACCTCGCCGGACCTCCGAGAGGCTGGCCGTTGCGTTGCCTTGAAATTCCAAGGGACCCGCCCTCTCGATGGGTGGGAAATGCTCTTCACTCCGGTAATGCAAAACGGCGTCTGTGGCCCGACCGAGCGGTATCTCATTGAGGACTTACGACCTCGCGTCGTGGTGGACTTCGACCACCGCCACGATGCGAACGGCCGGCAAAGCTTGACAGTGATTGTGGACCTAAAACGTTTGCACAATATCGTGCCGACTCTGTCGTGGACTCGCAAAATCCCTCAAATAACCGTACAGGAGGTTTGTGGCAAAGCTGAAGGCAATGCCAAAGGTCAATCAGTGGTTGTGTTCCCGCTGAATGATATCCTAACTGGTGATGTCGTCGAACTGCGTTGGCCACAGGGCGATCCACCGGATATTCATTGCAGAATTCGTTTGGACGGTATTGTCCAGGAGAGCGCGGAGGCAAAATACCCCTATAAGTTTGGGTATCGAAAGTTGGACGAACGTTCCGGGCCGCGATCGCACAAGACGGGCGTGGACAACGGGTCACCTTCGAGCGATGGTAGGTCGGCCGGCGGAGACCTGTCGTCCATCAGAAAGCAACTTCAGCGCAGGGGCGCCGGCGGTTTGTGTGACGATCCCTCCGCGCAACAACTGTTGGTACATATGCCATGGGAGCTGCTCGATGAGTTCTTGCGATTGATTGTGCGCCCCGAGTTCGACGCGATACTCGCCGGATTGGGGGCGAAGAACGGCGAATTGTCCGAGAGGCTAAAACTATTTGTTTCGCGGCCACAGGATTTCACATTGTTAGCGGAACGGCCGGTGGCGCTTTCCAAATTGACTGAGCGACAAGCGCCGGGGTCTGGGCCTATCTCGATAGCCGACCTGCTTGCCCGTTCGTTTGCGCTGGCGCTGCAAGCAGATGGCGAGGGGGCACAAGTGCTGCCTGCTAATTTGTACTCGGCGCTCGCCAACTACTTGCGCCGCTGCGATGGAGTCGAGCTTAATCGTTGGCTTGAGATGGCGCCCGCGGATCTGGAACCTCGACATTGGTTTATTCGTCGCGCCGTTTACGA
>DASXEJ010000121.1 GCA_036490175.1 Pirellulales bacterium
TCCGTGAAGCGGAATCGCCCAAAATCCAAGGCTACGTGCTCGATCTGCGCGATAACACGTTACCCCCTGCGGATTTCTTTGAGGCGCCCGGCGCCATCAACGCCATCGAATCCCAGGTCAGCCTAGAATCACCACTCTTGATCCTTGGCGACAAACCGATCTTGGATGATTGGAAGTGGCTGGAATTGGATCGCCCGCGCCATCGATCGCCACGGTCCGGCGTTCTTTGGTGGCCCGACAATTCCTTGCCCCCATCCATGGACTCTCAATTACATTTGATGCAAGCCTTTACCGAGTGGAATATTTCTTTGGCGGATACCGCCCACGAGACAGATCATGCCAATCATGCGAATGAATAGCACACAATACTTTGCGGGTCTGTTCGTTGCGCTCGCGAGTTTCTGCTGGGTGCCTGCTTCGTCTCTAGCGGATGCGCCAGACGAACAGGAAAAGCAGTCGGCACCGCAGGCTCACGCAGTTGAAAAACTACGTCCGATTCACTTGGCGGTATTCGACACGGATATTGTCGAGGGGGTCGCTGTCAAAGCACCCGCGATCACCGATTATCTCAATACGATGCTCGCAGAGTTGCCGCAAGTTACCGTACTCAACCGCGATCAAATCAATCGGGTAGCTACCGAACACCAAATTGCATTGAGCGGGCTGGTCGATAGTGCTTCCGCGGTCAAGCTCGGGAAGTTTCTGTCCGCTCAATACATCGTAGTTGGGCGGGCGAGCAAGATCGGCGAGACCTTTTACCTTGTGTTAAGGATTGTGGACGTCGAAACCACGGTTCAGACAACGGTGTCCGCCAAGGCCACAGTGGAAAATGGTTTTGAAACCGTCCTGCAACGGCTTACCGGTCCACTGACGGAAAGCATCCAGCGGTTGCAACGCCCGGCGGCTGAACGCACGGACGCGGACATGGCCGAATTGCGTAAGCTTGCCCAGCAACTGACGGGCAAAGTGATCTTGGTCGCCGTCGAGGAAGCCCATATCGGCCGTCCATTGCGCGATCCGGCAGCGCAAATGGCCATCATGCAGCGGCTTCGCAGCCTGGGAATATCGGTGGTCGTTCCCAAAGATCCTCCCGAGGGCTGGAAAAGATCGCTTTTGCAAACCGGTAAATTCGGCGACTATAAGGTCGACTACTTGCTCGAGGGGGAAGGTACTAGCGCTTTTGCCGCGCAGATTCAGGGGCTGACGAGTTGTCGCGCCCGCGTCGAGCTGCGACTGATTCCCGTGCCTGGCCGGTTGATTGAAGTCAGCGATCGCGGCGTCGCGGCAGGGGCGGACCTGGTCGAATCACTGGCGGCCAAGACCGCCTTGGAAGAGGCCGGCATGCAGGCCGCTGACGCAGTGATCCGCCGCGTCGCAAGCGAACAAGAGCAAAAGTGATCCGACGTCATCGATCTGTGCAGTGTTCAAGTTGCGAGACAATGTCGTCCAGGGAATAAGTGAATCAAGAAGATGATCGACTCAGTTCGGATCCACAGCGCCGTTTGTTCTAGAGGATCGATGCTGCTGCGGATCGCCGCAGGCTTTGCCATCCTCACCGGGCATTGCCAGGCAGTTTCTGGCGCCGCTGCGGTCACCGTCATGATACTTCCGCCGGAACAGTCGGCGGCATCCAAAGAGGCGATTGAGTCGGTCAACCTCCTCTGCGACCAACTGGCGGCGGAATTAGCCAAAGATGCCGGCCTGCGCGTCGTAGATCGTACACAGATCGACCGTGTGCTGGCGGAAAGGGCAATCGGCGACGTCGCCAAACCAGCGTTGGCATACGACTGCCTGATACGAGTCGGTATCGATCTGCTGAGGGACGAGCCGGCGTTGGTCGTGAGCGTTGTCGATTTGTCGAGCGGAAACCTCGCAGGCTCCCACGAGTGGCCCTGGACGGTCGAGGTTCCCGCCGCCCGCTTGAGCGAGATTGCGACAACGTGCAAGGCATCGGCGCGTAAGGCCCTGTCGATTACAGCAGGCATGGTGAAGGTGCGATTATTGCCTGTGGCGACACCGAGCGGGCTGGATCGCCTACAACCGATGCGCGAAGATTTTCAGCGCATGGTCGAGCAAATTGCGGTGCAGAATCCCAAAGTTTGCGTTGTGCGCCATCTAGAGGCACTGTCGGCCAAAGAGGAATCGCTACTTTTGCTGCTAGGGCACACGCAACTAGCCGGAGGACGGCAATTCGCGCCCCATGCCGATCGCCTGCTGTCCGTGGAACTTGTCGAGACAGATGGAAGAGGTAAGACGTTTGACGATACGACGATCGAATTGCGCTTTCGGCTGGGCAAGAACGGACAAGACGGTGACTGGCAGCGCGTGCGCGGTAAAGTGGCCGAATGGTCTAAGCTCGCGCCGCAGGCTTGCCAATTGCTGGCCAAGAAACTCGGGTCCGCCAAACCAGAAACCGCCGCCGACTATGTGGCCGAAATGATCACTCGCCGCCGGCAGGCCGAGGCGGAACTGGCTGCGGCCCTACCATCCAGGGGCTCGGGAGGAAAACCCGATTTAGAGCGCATAGCAACCGCCGCCAAGCTCGATCCGACGTACGAGGAAGCGGCCTATCGTCTCATAAAAGCCAAAGCGCGTAGCAACCGATTCCCTGAAGAAATGGTTCCCGAGGTCATCCAATACCTGGAACGGTTCCCATTCTCAGAACATCGCCGAACTGTAATGGTTTCTCTTAGCGCGTTTCGCGGAGACAAACCCTCAAAGGACCTGCCGCAAACAGAACTTAATAAAAGAATTATTGACATTGGTATGGGAGAGGACCTCCACACCTATATTTCGAATTGCGGATTCATGGTGGAAGCAACCTATCGGGGCTGGCTGGCCAACGGCGGCGATCGAAATCAATGCAACCAATGGCTTGAACAAGTACGTCGTCGCGTCGAGATCTTAACGCCGCAACTCGCGGGATTCAAAGATATCGATCATCGCGCCAGCGTCGAGGCGAGCTTTCTGCGTGTGCGTTCGCTGCTGGTTGCCGCGGCATTCGAATCGGGTGATGAAATTCAGGCTCGCCAACGTCTGCAGGAGTACATGACCTGCGGACGATGGGTTTCCAAGCAGGGGATCACCGCTAAATCCCTTCGCGCAACGGTCGTCCAGATGGCAGATCCTCAACTACTTGCTGACTACGATCGTTGGGTGGAAAAACTGACGACGCCCGTCGAGGAAATTAAACTGACGTGGGACGACTATCCCGTCTACCAAGGCACCGGTTTACTTGACATCGTTGAGAGCTCGTCGTCGATGTTACCGCTGGCGGCAGGCCCTGACGCCGCATACGGCGTCTCGGGGGCTCATCCCGTCGAATTGTCCGGACGCGAGAATCGACCATCGCGACAACAAATTGTGCGGATCCCCATCGATGCCCAGCAGGGCGCATTGAAGAACGCGGTGACCTTGACGTTGCCGGCACTCAACAGCGATCTGGCCGTAACCGGTGCGAGCTTCCTCGCGGGGGCATTGCACGTTTCCACCAAGCGGACCGGTTTATTGACTTACGACGTGGCCACCGACGCATGGACTCAAATCACACCCAAGGAAGGCTTGCCGGATTGGTACGTGGCTTTTGTTCACCCCATGGACGAGCACACTCTCTTGATCGTTGCGGGTGATCCGAACACCGGCCGCGTTAGCTTCAGTACCTTCGACACGGCAACCCGCCAAATCAAACTGATCAATCGGCTCGCGGGGCAGTCTTCCAAACTAATTGCACCGATCGGCGTCTGGCAACATGGCGAACAATTAACTGGCATCACCTACATCGGTCTGATCTCGGATATTTTGCGGGCGCCGCGCTTGAACATGAATTGGCCCGTGGTCCGACCGCATGGTTGGCCGGCCCCGGCCAATCGACTCACTAGCATGGCGGTGGTCGGCGATAAGCGGTACGTGCTTTCGTTCTGGGGGTTGCACGAGATTGACGACAAAGGGACTGTCGTGCGCAGTTGGTGGAGCCGCAGTTCGCTGCGCGGCGGATCGCGTGAGCCCAATGACTTGGCACGAGACGTTATTACTCCGCCGGGCGATTTCCCCACAGATCGTCGGCATCCGATCAACGACGACGGGGCTGAACATAGTCTCATAACACAGACCAAGGACCATTTATTCCTAGTCGATCCAGGTGACGGGATCACGTGTTATGAACCGAAATCGGATACCTGGTTTGGCCCACTTCGGCCGCGCAAACAGTTTGGCACTGAATGGCCGCTAGGTACCGATGACGGGGTATGGGTCGGTAGTGCTAACGGCTGCGGATATTTCCGGACTGCCGACTTTCTCAAAGCCGCCAAGGCGGCCGGTCGCGTCATGACCTCGGCCGAAGTCCGTCAGCGAAAGCAGAAGTTGGCCGAAGAGGCAAGCCCGTTGGCGGCCGCGCGTTTCGAGATCTTGCTGCGCAAATTCGATAGCGCCCGCCGCCGCGTCGAGGCCGTTTTGGCCAACAGTCCGGACGACCCGCAAGCCCTGCTGCTGATGGCCGTCCTGAATGAGTCGTGGTGTTTGAATCGTCCTGACGACGCGCTTGCCTGGTATCGCCGGCTCTCGGTGTTGAAATCAAACCCGTCGGCCGTTTACGCCGGCCTCTACGGAGAGTTCAGAATCAACTACACACTCGGCAGATGGGATCAGGTAATCCACGCCGGAGAGTCCCTTCTGGAAGAAATCCCTTGTCTGGGTGGCCGGGGCAGGGGGGTTGGCGGAATGGCGACAATGCTCGAGACGTTCATTGAAGGTGCGCGCGAGAAGCGAGATCCGATTGTTAAGAACAGGGCAAGTAACAATTAAGCGTCCAGGATTCAATCCACCTGATTCGCGCGGTTGCCTGCGCGTCTGGTCGGAACCCACTTCGCGTCGACGTTGTCGCTGTTCCAACGATCCCAGTCGGCGGCGAGCTCTTTGACCTTAGACGGCTGTTGTTCGGCCAGATTCATTTTCTCGCCAATGTCCTTGCCAAGGTTGTAAAGCTCTGCGCCTTCCATGCTGGCCTTGGCCCGACGTTCAATTCCCTGGACGCCCGCGTTGCCAACCCCCTTGACCAACTTCCAATCCCCCTTGCGGATCGCGACCTGCGAGCCGAAGCGCCAATACAGCGCCTCATGCGGGGCGTCAGTGTTTTCGCCGGTGAGATAGGGCATAAGGTTTACGCCATCCAGTTTCCATTCGGGTGCGATCGCGACGCCGGCAGCGGCCAGCGCCGTCGGATGGATATCGAGCTGAATGACGGGCCGGTCGTCGATTTTGCCGGCCGGAATGTGGCCTTTCCATTGAACCATGAAGGGCACGTGGATGCCTCCTTCCCACGTTTGTGCCTTGAAGCCGCGCAGGGGACCGTTACCGCTGGTCGTTTGGGCGGTGGGCCCTCCGTTGTCGCTGAATAAGAAAATCAAGGTGTTCTCTTCAAGTCCGAGCTCACGGATCTTGCCCAGCACGCTGCCAACGGCATCGTCCATCGCGGACTGCATCGCGGCGTATTTGCGTCGTTTGTCATCCTTGATGCTTGCAAATCGCACAAGGTACTTGTCAGTCGCTTCCAGCGGCGCGTGTACGGCATTGAAGGCCAGGTAGCAGAACCAGGGGCTCGATTTGTGGTGCTCGATGAACTTTACCGCTTCACGCGCAAAGGCATCGGTCGTGTAGCCGTCTATGTCGGCGGTCGGTGTGGTGCCGCGCAAAATCGGATTGGCCCTGTCGGCCATGGCATTCAGGTACGAGTGCGCGCCGCCGAGAAATCCGTAGAATTCCTCAAACCCGCGCTTCAGCGGATGAAAGGGCGGCTCGTAACCAAGGTGTGATTTACCGAACCAGCCTGTCGTATAGCCTGCTGCCTTGAGTCGGTCGGCGATCGTGGTTTCGCTCAACGGTAGTCCGAATGTCTTGGGGGCCAACTGTACTGGCCCGGGGTTGAACTCGTGCCCGAACCGCGTCTGATAACGCCCCGTCATGAAGCCCGCGCGCGTTGGGCTGCAGTAAGGACCGCTTACATAGCCGTTGGTAAACCGCACGCCGTTGTCAGCGATGCTGTCGATGTGCGGCGTGGGAATCTCACGTGTGAAACCTTGACATCCCAATTCACCGTAGCCGAGATCATCCGCAAGTATGATGATAATATTCGGACTACACTGAGATCTTGTACTATTGTCGGCTTTTAAAGGGGTATTGCCACCCAATGCTGTAGCTGCAGCAATGATGAGTGTAGTTATTCTATGTAGTAATTGCGCGGCTAATTCATGTCGCATGGCCACATGCTCACAGGGTTGAGGCGTGCCGGTACAGCGGACGTCGCACATCAGTGTCGGTCCTTTGAAGCCGACGATCAAGCTTTATCGAAGAAACAGGGACCGCCCTGTACAAAAACTATCGTAACTTAATTGTGCATGAGAGCTTGCGGCTTTGAAGTCGCCAGGGCTGGCTCACTGCCGTTAACTCGTATGGCGGCGGTTCGATTCCGTCCCTGGGAGGGGTTGGGCCAAGTCTGTGATTGAAGAGTACCAGATACACCAGGAAGCACTCAGCCGGTTCTTCGTGGGCGCTACGCTCCTCGGCGATGCTGTTCTGGCCGTAATCCGCCGGGAGCTACAGAGACTATCCCCGAAAGTGCGCATCGATGTCGAGGATGTGCGCGTAGTTCTCGAAAAGGACGTGATCAAACGCGACGTACTTGAAGGCGACAAGGCCGAGGTGGCGCGCAAGCGAGTTGCCCGTGCTGCGAATGTGGCGCACACCTGCCTCGATTGGCGGTTTCCTTGCCTGACGGCACTTTTCATGCTCTTTTCATCTTCCACCGTTATACTTGCAATGGCGTCCACTACGGGAAGCTTGGGCTTTCAGGTCACTGCTCCTCTGGCGCCCCCTTTTTTATGCGCTCATGCTAGTGCCACTGTGAAACCGACGCTGACAGTGGCACGGTGCATGAACGCACGCCACTAAGCCGCAGCGACCCCAAGGCGCTCGCGGCCTTGTCACGCGCCTTTGTTCACAGCGCCGAGCGCCAGACTAAATTGATCGTCGTTGCCCTTAGGGGTGACCTGGGGTCGCTAGGTTCCTGCCCCACCTAGCGACCCTTTTTCATGCGCTGTGAGCAATTAGAACTTCCTGTCAACATTGCAAGGAAGTTGCGGGCGTCAGGATTTAGCTTCCAGCGGCCTAGTAGGACGGGGCGAGCAAAAGAGCTGGTTCGACCTAACATCGGAAAGGGAATCCGCGCCATGCAATCCGCAATAAGAGTGATCGGGCCGGCTTTGCTTCTCGTCTCCGTCAGCATGGCAAAGGCGTCGATCATGTTCGAATATGGCGTTTCCCACGAATACAAGGGCGGGGCGCCGAACGAGCCGTCGGCTGATTACCTGCAGGCGACGATCCAAGATCATTCGGGCCTTGCAGGTTTAGCCACCAATGAAGTTCAGTTGACGATAACAGCGAACGGCATTACCAGCAGCGAGGCAGTGGGGCTTGCTGCCTTCAACATCATCCCCAGCGTATTGGCTGCTGGCGGTGGGCTTAGTTCGCTGACGGCTTCCAACGATGGGTCCAGCACGGCACCCGCTCCAACGTTCACCAAAACCTCCGGAGGAGTAGGAGTCGATCAGGGGGGGGCGTACACGTTTAAATTGGGCTACAACGCCCCAGGGGGCGGGACTCTGTTCTTAGGCGGGGGGACGGAGACGTCGATCATTGACGTCTTCCTTGGCCCTGCGTCGTTCCATTTGCATGCGACGGATTTCCTAAGTTACAGCACGCTGGTCCCGTCGCAGGGATCTAACGCTACGACTGGATTGAGCGAAGTCTCCTTCTTTGAATCGGCCACAGATTCCTCGAGTTCGCTCTATGTGCTCGGTGTTGTTCCCGAGCCGGGTTCGATCATCGCCTGGTCGCTGTTGTGCGGTGGCGCGGCTGGTATCCTCCCATTCCGTAAGCGTCGCAAAGGCGGATGCGAATAGCCACGGTTGAATATTGAGAAACGCGGGCCGCAGCGACGCTCCGCCCCAACGGAGCCCGCCCTGGACAAAAAGTATCGTCGCAGGAACGGATCGCAATTTCTCAGTCGAAACGACGCGAACGGTTCGTCGGTGGTAGCGAGAAACGCTGAGTAATGTACGTGCGGCCGCGCGATGACGATCCATAGAGAGTTGTTTTTCAACGTCCGCGCGCAGATTGACCCTCGCTCACCGAGTCCTGATGGCGCCTTACGCGGCCCGGCGCTCATAATGTCTTAGCAGCCCGCCCAGCCGCTGACGACATACGATCTGTGCCAAGGCAGGAATCGTCTCGTCCTCGGGCGGTGGTTTTCCAGGAACGATCAGTTTATTGTCGAGTCCCTGGTGTGGTCTCTCCTCGTGGTAGTGCGCAACGAACTCTTCAACCAGGTAGTTCAAGTGCGCCGTGCCCAGCACCACGAAA
>DASXEJ010000122.1 GCA_036490175.1 Pirellulales bacterium
CGGATTCAGCACTTTTTTTATCACCTTTTGCGTTCTATAAACTGGCGACATGAGCGAAGCAACAAAACGCCGCCGCCTGCTACAATGCTGGAATGAGCGAAGCAATGGAGAAAGATGCGGTTGTCGATGCTCTGTTTTCGCATGTCTTCCGCGACGGTGCAGCCGACGATGAGTTAATTTATCACGGCCGGTTTCCGCCGAATTGGACGACCAAGTATCGTGAGCTGCTCGCAACCGCTTCCGATCACTGGGTAAATGAGCCGCTTTGGCCGCGAAAGCTGGTGGCATCAATCCACTTCGCGTCGTGGTATTTGAACTCTCGCTATGACGTTTGGCTTAAATCCGATAGGTCACAAAGTCAACGATGCGAACAAACTGAACGGGAGCTAGCATCGCTCCGGTCGCCGAGCGAGATTTTTCTAATGCACGGCTCAACCCCATGACTTTCAGCGACTTCACCTAGCTAGGCTCCCTTAACTTAGTGCCAATCACTGCTAGGACACTACCCAACAGTGGGCCGACAAGAAATGAGACAACTGGCGTACATCGACACGTCGGACAGTAGGTGTGGTGGCGGTGTCCATTTGTGGGCGAGTATGTACTGAAAGTTGCCCTGTTGCTGAATGGGTATGTTTGTCCTCGTACGCGTGCTTTCGCCATTAACCCTTTTAGTACCCGGTTGTGCTGTATCGCAGTAATGCGTACGTGCCGTATTTTCCAGGCCGAAACGCATGGCAATGTCCCGTGATCTGCAAACCAAAACCGTACAGCAAAATCACTCGTCCAATTCCCAGCCTTGCAACGTCGAGTGAGGTACGTCGATTGCCTCCGCGATAGCTCGAAACGACATTCCTTGGGCACGTAGCTCTTGAGCTTTTGGCAACAGCGTTGCCTTGCGAGTCTTCTTTCGCATAGGTCTACCGCCGACATTGCCAGTGGCGTGCATATTCAGTCGAGTGAAAAAGCGGCGTTCCTTGCTTTCCGATCGATCTGGTCTGAACCACGTTGCAGGCACCACGGATCCAATACGATCAAGAAACGCTTCGTACTCTGCGTCAGTCGGTAGCTTGAAATTGCCGCGAGTCATCGATCCGCGACCACGAATAAATCGGCTCCGTACAGGCGTCAGCAACGGCTGTGCAATGTCTGCGGCGAATTCAGCCGCCTTGTTCAACACTGGTCGATCTACGCAGCTCATATCGTGGCCAAGCTCCTGACCTGCAAAAACTCCCGAATGTTTGATTCCTCGATTCCGAAGTATTCTGAGCATCCAATCAACAAGTCGATTCAAGCTCCCGTTCTCAAGTTGCTGTTTTGTCGACACACGTGCATAAATCACCGGCCGCACATTTTCTTTTGCTTCTAGCAGATCGTGAAAATACGCAATGTGGTTGCTGGCGGTCCCCGGTGGATCGCTCAGCCCACGTTCTGCTTGTTGCTGCAACACAGCTCTCGCCGTTCGCTCGCGGCGTTTCTTGTCTCGTATCGTTTGCATCACTCGCCTTCCTTGCTTCGCCGCATTGTTTGCTTGGTTCGTTTGTCCGTTGTCGCCTTGGTTAGTTCGTCGGGCCGTCGTTAAGGCCCCTGGCTGGCCTGCTGTCGCGTTGCTTACCCCGTTTGCCTGCCCCGATGGCCCCAAGGCCCTGGCGGGCCGTATAGGCGATGGCTGGCGGTCGTACGTTGCGATACCATTTCGTGACCCTTCATTCGTTCGTGTTGTGAGGTTTGGTTGTGGCGATACTCGGTGCCCATATGTCGATGGCTGGCGGCTACCACAAAGCAGTGGTGCGAGCTAACGCCGTTGGCTGCGATTGCGTGCAAATCTTCTTGGCTCCCCCGCGTCAATTCCTAGTAGGGCAAAGAGTCGCCCAATCTGGGCGGTTGTTGACGAAGAACAACAATCAGTGGCGCGCCAAGCCGATCACGGACGATGACGTCACGCGCTTTCGCACGGCGCTCGTTGAGCTGAAGATCAAGCATCCGATCGCGCATGATTCGTATTTGATCAATCTGGCCAGCCCCGACGACGTGCTGTGGCAAAAATCGATCGAGGCGTTTATCGAAGAGTTGCGCCGCGCCGAGCTGCTCGGCATTCCCTATGTGGTGACGCATCCTGGCGCGTCGACCACTTCGGACGAAGCGACCGGCTTGCGCCGCATTATTCAAGCCCTGGACGAAGTCCATGCCCAGACGCCAGGCATCACATCGCAATGCCTGCTAGAGAACACGGCCGGCCAGGGTTCTTGCTTGGGATGGAAATTCGAGCACCTGGGAACGATCATCGCGGGCGTCAAAGCCCCCGATCGATTGGGGGTCTGCATCGACACTTGTCACACCTTCGCCGCCGGCTACCCGCTGGGCACCAAGACGGAGTATCAAGCCACGATGTCGGCTTTGGACAAACATGTCGGGCTAAAACGAGTAAAGGCCTTTCATCTCAACGACAGCAAGAAGGAGCTTGGCTCGCGCGTCGATCGGCACGCCCACATCGGCGAGGGGTTTCTGGGGATCGAGCCGTTTCGGCTGCTGCTCAACGACAGTCGCTTTCGCAGGATTCCCATGTACCTGGAAACCCCGAAGGGGTTGGTCAACGGCGAGGAGTTAGACGCGATCAATCTGACTCGCCTGCGGGGGTTGATCGCGCGATAGCAGGCGTTGCCGAGCGGGGGCTTGTGCGCCCTGGGGGCACTCGATAAATAAGAGGCGTCGTGCACTTGGCCCGTTGCTCGCCCCCCGCTGGACCGGTCCTGCGTGGATCGGTGGGCTTTACTGGAGGGCAAACTCGCCGGATAATAGGTCCGGATCGCCCCGCCGCAACGCCTTCGAGCAGAAGGAGCTTTTGCCGGTCAGCATGCGTCGCCGTGCCCGCGTGAGGGCCACTCATCGCCGCCCCAACATCCGTCCCACCCCCCCCGGCAGCGACCGATCCGACGGTTGTCGCCTCAGGGCAGGACCGAACGAATGATGGCCTAAGATTTTAGGAACAAATAGCGGACGCCGGCCGCAACCGGCGGTCCTAGGAAGGTCGGGTCCATGGCACAGGCAGAGATCGTTAATTCTCATGGCGGCGACACAGACCCGGCCGAAACGGCCGAGTGGCTCGAGTCGCTCAAATACGTCTTGGAGACCAAGGGACCGGAGCGCGTTCGCTACCTCCTTTCGGTGCTCGACGAGACGGCTTACCGGCAAGGGGTCGAGCTTCCATTTTCGCTCAATACCCCCTACGTCAACACCATCCCGCCCGATCGCCAGCCCGTTTATCCGGGCAATCGCGAGATCGAACGCCGGATCAAGAGCTTCATCCGCTGGAACGCCATGGCGATGGTGGTACGCGCCAATCGCGACCATCCAGGCATCGGCGGCCATATTTCCACCTATGCCTCGGCCGCGACGCTGTACGAAGTCGCGCTGAACCACTTTTTCCGCGCCACGGATCAGATTTATTTCCAAGGTCACGCCTCGCCGGGCATCTACGCCCGCGCGTTCCTCGAAGGTCGATTGAGCGAGGATCAGCTAGCGCACTTCCGTCAAGAATTGCCTGCCGGCGGCGGTCTGTCGAGCTACCCACACCCCTGGCTGATGCCCAGCTTCTGGCAGTTTCCGACCGTGTCGATGGGCTTGGGCCCGATCATGGGCATCTACCAGGCGCGCTTCAACAAGTATCTGATGGATCGCGGCATCAAGGACACCAGCGACTCGCGCGTGTGGTGCTTCCTGGGCGATGGCGAATGCGACGAGCCGGAATCGCTCGGCGCGATCACGCTGGCCTCGCGCGAGCGGCTCGACAATCTGTGCTTTGTCATCAATTGCAATCTGCAACGTCTCGACGGACCGGTTCGTGGCAATGGCAAGATGATCCAAGAGTTGGAAGGCGCCTTCCGCGGGGCCGGCTGGAACGTGATCAAGGTCATCTGGGGCGATGACTGGGATCCGCTCTTGGCGCGCGATGAATCGGGCTTGCTCGTGCAGCGAATGGGCGAGGTCGTCGACGGCGAGTTCCAGAAATACGTCGTCAGCCCCGGCAGCTACATTCGCGAGCACTTCTTCGGCAAATATCCCGAATTGGAAGAGATGGTCAGCCATCTTTCCGACGAGAAGCTGAAGCGGTTGCGTCGCGGCGGCCACGATCCCGAAAAGGTTTACGCGGCCTATAAGGCGGCGATCGAGACCAAGGGGAAGCCGACCGTCATTCTGGCGAAGACGATCAAGGGGTACGGTTTGGGCGAAGCCGGCGAAGGCCGCAACGTCACTCACCAGCAAAAGAAGCTCAACGAAGTCGAGCTGCGCGAGTTCCGCACGCGCTTTGGCATCCCCATCTCGGACGAAGACGTGGCCCAGGCGCCGTTTTATCGGCCCCCAGAGGACAGCCCCGAAATTCAATATCTGCGCGAGCGGCGCAAGGCGCTGGGAGGTTCGCTTCCGGCCCGCAGCACCGTGCAGCCGCGCCTGAACATTCCTCGCAAGGACGAGTTCCCGGAATCGTTCGAGTCCAGCGGCGACCGCGAAGTGTCGACCACTATGGCCTTCGTGCGTATGTTCGGCCGCTTGTTGCGGCACAAGGACATCGGCAAGAACATCGTGCCAATCGTTCCCGATGAATCGCGCACGTTCGGCATGGAATCGTTGTTCCGGCAATGCGGCATCTACGCCCACACCGGCCAGCTGTACGAGCCGGTCGATTCCGAGACGGTGCTCTATTATCGCGAAGCCAAGGACGGGCAAATTCTGGAAGAAGGGATCACCGAGGCGGGCTCGATGTCGTCGTTCGTGGCGGCGGGCACCGCTTACAGCACGCACGGAATCAGCATGATTCCGTTTTTCATCTTTTACTCGATGTTCGGCTTCCAGCGGATTGGCGATTTGATCTGGGCCGCCGCCGACCAGCGGGCCAAAGGCTTCATGATGGGAGGCACCGCCGGCCGCACGACGCTCAACGGCGAAGGTCTGCAGCACCAGGACGGCCACACGCACCTGTTTGCCATGGCCTATCCAACGGTCCGCGCCTACGACCCGGCCTACGCCTACGAGACGGCGTACATCGTGCTCGAAGGCATGCGCGTGATGTACGAAGAGTGCCAGGATGCGATGTACTACATCACGATCAGCAACGAAAACTACCTGATGCCCAACATGCCAGCCGGCTGCGAAGAGGGCATCCTGCGTGGCATGTACAAGGTCTCGAGCAAGGACGTCGGCACAGATAAGCCGCACGTGCAGTTGTTCGGTAGCGGAGCTATCCTCCGCGAGGCGCTGCGGGCGCAGCAAATCCTGGCGGAACGCTACGAAGTTTCCAGCACCGCCTGGAGCGTCACCAGCTACAAGCAATTGCGCATCGAAGCTCAAGAGGCGCGTCGCTGGAACATGCTCCACCCGACCGAGACCCCGCGACGCAGCTATCTGGAAAACGTGATCGCCGGCGAAGAAGGGCCGTTCATCGCCACCTCGGACTACGTCCGCGCGGTATCCGAGCAGATCGATCCGTGGTTGCCCGGCGGCTTGTTTGCACTGGGCACCGATGGCCTCGGTCGCAGCGCCGATCGCGAGGCGTTGCGTCGTCACTTCGAGATCGATGCGGAACTGGTCACCGTGGCCGCGCTGTATCAACTTGCCGAGCGCGGAAAAGTCGACAAGTCGCTAGTGGCACAAGCCGTTCGCGACCTGGGAGTCGACCCTGAAAAGGTCGATCCCTGGACCGCCTAGCCCGCCCGTTGCGTCGTTGCCTATTATCTGCCGGCTGATACCGTATCGTGGGCGCGTTCGCCACGAAAACCGAGACGAGGAATCGAACACCGATGGCCATCGAGTTCAAGCTGCCCGACCTGGGCGAAAACGTAGAGTCGGGCGACGTGTTGAATATTCTGGTACACGAAGGGGACACGATCCAGGCCAACCAGAACGTCATCGAATTGGAGACGGATAAGGCGACGGTCGAGATTCCCTGCCCGCACGCCGGTCGTGTTTCCAAGGTACACGTTCAGCCGGGTCAGAGCGTACCTATTGGCACGTTGTTGCTATCGATCGAAGCCGCGGCGCCTGCCGGCAACGAAGTGGCTGCCCCCGCGCAGCCCAAGCCTGCCGCGCCTGAAAAAGCCGCTGCGCCTGCCAAAGCTGCTGCCCCCGCAGCCAAAGCCGCGCCGGCAAAACCAGCTGCCGCCGCCGCGCCGGCCGACGATGAAGATGACGCTGACGACGACACGCCACCCGCCCGCGCTGCCGAGGTCGACGGACATCGCAACGGCGGAGCACCGGCGCCCGCTGCGACTCCCCGCGAACCGGTCGAAGCTGGATCGGTCGCCGCACCGGCTGGCCCTTCGACGCGCCGGCTGGCGCGCGAGCTGGGCGTTGATTTGCGCCGCGTGACCGGCACTGGTCCTGGCGGACGCATTACGCGCGAGGACATCGTCTCGGCCGTGCGTCACTCGTCGACCGTGCTGAAGTCAACGCCGGTCCGCCAGAACATGCCCCCCGGCGGTGTCGAAGATCAAGACTTATACGGCTGCATCCGCAAGCAGCCGTTGACGAAGATTCGCAAGACGATCGCGGCCAACATGGCCCGTTCGCATTCGACGATTCCGCACGTCACAAACTTCGACGATGCCGACATCACGGAACTGGAGCGGATTCGCAAGGGAAGCATGGCCGATTACGTCGGCTCGGACCTGAAGCTGACCATGATGGCCTTTGTGATGAAGGCCGTCGCGCAGGCGCTCAAGCTGCATCCCACGCTGAATGCGTCGCTCGACCTGGAGAATAACCAGGTCATCTACAAGGAGTATGTCAACCTGGGTGTGGCCGTCGATACCGAGCGCGGCCTGGTCGTGCCGGTGGTGCGCGACGCGGACCAATTGACCATTCCACAAATCGCGCAAGCTCTGTCCGACGTGGCCAATAAGGGACGTAGCGGCCAGTTTGCCGTCGACGACCTGCGCGGCGGCACGTTCACGATCAGCAACATGGGCGCGGTCGGCGGCACGTATTCGACGCCGATCATCAATTACCCCGAAGTGGCCGTGCTGCTGATTGGCCGGTCAAGACAAATGCCGATCGTTATCAACGACGCCATGCAGATTCGGTTGATGATGCCGCTGAGCCTGTCGTACGATCACCGCCTGGTCGATGGTGCGGTGGCCGCGCGGTTCCTCAACGAAGTGAAGAACTACCTGCAAGTCCCTGGCAGGCTGCTGTTGGCCCCCTGACGGTGCCGCCCAGCCATGTCCGCATGGTTTGCCCGCAACCCTGCTGCGTCGGGCGCGACTTGCACAAGCTCGTCGGCGGATGTATATCGAGTCCGACGACATCGCGCATCCGTGTAAACTTCTGCACGGGCCGTACGATCGCCCAACCTACCGCATCCGCGAGGAGCATCCATGGGCCCGCTGATTTTCACCCTGATCGCTTGCAGCATCGGCGCTGCGCCTGGAGAAGACGTGACGGCAAAATTCGAGGAGCACACGTTCAAGTTCACAGGGGGCGAGTACCAAGACGAGGCTTTTCGCTACCGCTTGCTCAAGCCAGAGCACGTCGAGCCCGGCAAGAAGTACCCGCTGGTCCTTTTCTTGCACGGAGCTGGCGAGCGGGGCGACGACAATGTCTCACAGCTTCAATATCTGCCCGAGCTGATGGCCACTGCCGAATTCCGCAAGAGGTTTCCCTGTTTCCTCATCGCACCACAATGCCGCAAGGATAAATTGTGGGTTACGCGCGGCAAGGACAAGGTAGGTGTGGGGGAACAGATGCAAGTAGCCGAGGGAATCCTGCAACATGTGGAAAAGGATAATCCGATCGAGCTCAACCGTGTTTATCTAACCGGTTTGTCGATGGGCGGGTTTGGCAGTTGGAATCTGGCGGCGCGCCATCCCGATTGGTTCGCCGCCGTGGTTCCGATCTGTGGTGGCGGCGATCCTTCGATGGCAAAGGTGCTGGCCGACGTCCCGATCTGGGCCTTCCATGGCGCCGACGACAAGGTCGTGCAGCCTGGGCTCAGCCGCAGCATGATCGATGCGATTCGTGACGCGGGGGGCAAGCCAAAATATACCGAGCTCGAGGGCGTTGGCCACAACAGTTGGACGCCGGCCTACGAAGATCGCGACGGCGTTCTGCCGTGGATGTTCTCGAAGGTAAACGACCGGCCCAAGGCCGACGCCGCGCAATAGTTGCCAACAGCCTGCGCTTAGCCCAAGTGCTCGAGCGCCGTCTTGGCAGCCTTCTTCTGCGCTTCGTCAGCGCCGTCGGACGCTAACGCCTGATAGATGCCGCGTGCCGCGTCCTTCTGTCCCGCTTTGGCCAGGGTGCCGGCTAAGCGAAGTCGTGCAACGTCGGTTCGTTTGCTGGCCCGCGGGTTTGCGGGGCCGAGCTCTTTGCCGATTTGCACGATCACGGCGTCACCTGCCGGATCGACTTGCTGTGCGAGTGCTTCGGCGGCCGCCAGGCGTACATCGGTGCTGCTGTCGCCGGCAGCTTGTTTGATCGCGGCCAAGGCGCCGGCGTCGCTGCGCCGCGACAGGGCATTCACGACACCCACGCGAAACTCGACACCGACAAGTTTTTGCGATGCCTCGGCCAGGGCGGCCCCCGCGGCCGGAGTGGGAATGCGGGTCAAGGCGAACCGAGCCATCTCGCGGACGTCGAAGTCGGCCAGCGTTTGCACGAGCGCCGGCACTTCGGCGTCGCCAGCGACCTCGGCCAGAGACCGGCAGATCTCGTTGCGTGCAGCGGCCGTATAACGGGGCAACGGCTCTTTCTTTTCCTTGTCGTCCTTGGCTTCGGCCTTGGCGACCAGGCAGCCGGCCAATTCGGCCGCGAATGCGGTCCGCTCGGCCTCTTTGCCAGGTGCGGCGGCCGCGGTTGCTTTGACTGCGAGTGCTCGGCGAGCCTGGAACGCTTTGGTTTGATCCGCTGATCCCAACTGTTCGCAGATTTGTGCGATCGTGTCCATGTCTTGGTCCTCGATTTCGGCCGATCGTTCGTTTCTGAGGATCGGCCGCCTGTTATTGATGGCGTGTTTGCGGTGATGTCTCGATATTGGTAACGGCCGCTGTGGGCCGTTTGCTCGCTACTTACAAGCTCCACGGCGCCCGCATCGGCTTGCTGAGCAAACGATTGGCCTGCTCGTCGCCGACAAAGACTTCATTCTGCGGATCCCAGGCCAGCTCGCGTCCGAGGCGGATGGCGATGTTGCCCAGGTGGCAGATCGTGCAAGAGCGGTGACCGATCTCGACGTCGCAAATCGGCCGCTCGCGGCTCTGGATGCAGTCGAGCCAGTTATTGTGATGATCCGCGCTGACGTACAGCCGCACGTCTTTGTCGCTGAAGTCGGTATTGAGAATATCGCGGTGCGACGATTCCGTGATTTGGCCGCGGCTGACGAACACATACCCGTCACTGCCGGTGAACTTGATGCCGTTCTCGCCGTCCGAGTGGCAGGTCAGCTCGACTCCGTTGGCGTACGTGTAGTTCACGTCGAATTTGCCAGGCACATCGTGCGGACCGTTCTCGTGAAACGTGCCGGTTCCCTTGACCTTGACCGGGCCGGTGCCGTCGGTGCCCATGCCCCATTGGGCAATGTCGTTGTGATGGGCACCCCAGTCAGTCATCTTGCCGCCCGAGTAATCGCTGAACCAGCGGAACTGGTAATGGCAGCGATTGGGCGAGTACTCAGCCCACGGGGCTGGTCCGAGCCAGAAATTCCAGTCGAGTTCGGCCGGCGGCGTGGTCGGCGGCTGCCAAGTGCCGCCGTCGATATCGCCAATGTACGTGTCCACGCGTTGCAGCTTGCCGATACGACCATTGCGCACCAGCTCGCATGCCTGGCGGAAGCGCTTGTCCGATCGCTGCTGGCTGCCGGTCTGAAAGACGGTGCCATAGCGACGGGCTACTTCGACCATCTTCTTACCTTCGTCGATGGTCAGCGTCAGCGGCTTCTCGCAATACACGTCCTTGCCGGATTGCATGGCGTAGATCGAAGTCAACGCGTGCCAGTGGTCGGGCACGGCAATCAACACTGCATCGATATCTTTGCGATCGCACAAGTCGCGAAAATCTTTGTAGATGTCAACCGTCTTGCCCGTCCGGTTCAATACGTCGAGCGCGGCCTGGTCGCGATGATTGCGATCCACGTCGCAGACGGCGGCCATCTGGATCCGCTTATTGGGGATTAGCTTGCCGGCCAGGTGATGGCGGCGGCCCAAGTCGCCGACGCCAATCGAGCCGACAACCACGCGGTCGCTGGGAGCCGGCTCGCCCGGCTTGGCGAAAACGGACGAGGGAACAATCGTCGGCGCCGCTAGCGCGGCGGCCGATGCTTTCAAAAACGTGCGGCGAGTGGGCGCGGGACGTTGAGCCACGGTGGGAGACTCCTAAAGCAGTAGAGGACCGGTGGGTGGGAAGCGCGGGAGCGCCCAGTGCGATGCGGCGGCGCTCGCGTGCCAAACGTCGGCGGCCGATCTTTTTATCGGGCCCCGCCGCGAAATAGTCCGTGCAATCCACGCTAAGCGATTATGTTGCCTATTCTGGCCAGCCGGACAGCCGATTGCAAGCAAAGTGGCATGGCATGCCGGGAATCGCAAGGTGGGACAGGCAAGGCGCCCATCCGACCGGCCATATGGCTTGTCACGCGGCCGGACGCAGACTCAGGTCGCGCTGCGCGGTGGCAGTTCTTGCGGCGGCGCAGCCCGGGCGGCGCGCCAGCGATAGGAAAAGGCACCTAATAGCTCCGCGGGCTGGACCGTGTGGCACTGCAAACACTGCTGCAAGGCGCGAATGGCGCCCAGGGCACGCATCGTGCCCGTTTCGTCGGTGTCGACAATGTCCTCGCCATTTCGCAACTGCGCGAGCGCCTGCTGCTCGTAAGCGTCGAGCGGGCGGGTGGGTCCATCGCGCAATTCGTCCATCCGCGGCAGATTGTCCGAAATGTAAACGCGCGGCGCCGAGAACTTGAGCAGGCTCACTAATTCCACCCGCTCAGGCGGGGGGAGCGCCGAACCCATTTGCAGATTCGCGCGCGGTCCGATCCGATGGGCCAGAAAGCCCGCCACTTCGTCGCGGCTACGAATCAAACCGAATCGCTCGGGTGAAACAAAATCGGCCAGGGCCTGCGCATGAGTTTGCCAGAAATCGCTGGCAGTCGCCGGCCGACTAGATGCGTTCGGTGGCGGAGCGGAGTTAACTTCGCCACTCGCGACGAGCGAATCGGGCTCGGGCGTGGCATCGTCGGTTCGCAGAGAGTCGGATTGTGGCACAGCCGGATCATCGCCGCGGCTCAACCATTCCTCATTGGCAAGGAATGTCATCCGCCCCACCCCAAAGGCCGGGCTTCTCAAGAAGCTATCGACCGCGGACGAGTGCAATTGCGCTAGCGCCGTCCTGCGCAAGTTAAAAGTGTCCTCTTGTCGGCGCGATAGTTCGTTCCATCTATCGCTCAGCGGATGCGACATTTGCACTACGCTGCCAGCGCCATCGTTTTCTTGATGCCTCGCTTCATAAGCTAGTCGAGTCGCCATGGATTCGATGCGGTACTTGGCGGCAAGAGTGCTCAAGTCGTGCTGTTCTCGAACGGCCATCAGCGCCGCGAATCCATAAGCCACCACAGTTGCCGCGACCATCGAACGTCTAAAGGCGCTCGGCCCCGCGTGTCCGCGCGCGCAAATGGCCGTAGCCGCCAGTACGAATACGACCTGCAATCCGAGTACAGGAGAAAAGAACACGCAAAATGGAGGGACAAAAAATGCCGCTAGCCCCATCACCAAAACGTACGGCATTCGCGAGGGCGATTGCGCCACTGCAAACACGGCCAACAAAAAGACCGTAGAGCAAACCAGGCTCATGACGATCATGGCCCCCTCCACATTTCGAGGTAAGCTCGCCTCAAATCATTTGGGCTCGACCTTGCGCTTGCCGGTCCAAGTTCCTTCGGCCTGGCCGGCGTAATCGGCTTCGCCCTTCATCGAATCCTTCGCAATCGTCCCCTTGTAGGCAATCTTGTTACCTTGGACTTCGAACGAAAATTCGATCTGGTCGCCGGTCACCTTGCCGGTGAGGTCAGCGTCGCCGAATTGCCCCTTGTACTTGCCCGTGACCTTGTCTGCCTCCTGTTTGAGCGTGAACTCGGGCGTGCCCGAGTTGCCCCCCAGTTCGATCTCGACGTTCCAGGTGCCGGTGACGTCGATCTTCTTGGCCTTCCACGTGCCCGAGGCCTGTCCGTCGTAGTCGACGGTCCCTTCCATCCCATCCTTCTTCACGGTTCCTTTGTAGATGACCTTGGCGCCCTGCGCCTCGATCGTGAACTCGATCTCGTCCCCTTTCAGCTTGCCCGTTACGTCGGCCTCGCCGAAGCGGCCCTTGTAGCGACCGGCAAGTTTCTCGCCGTCTTGCTTGAACGTGAATACGGGCGACCCGGTGTTGCCGGCAATGTCGACGTCGACATTCCAGCCGCCCGAAACTTCGACCTTGTCGGCCGCATTACTGGCGATAGATACGTTCCACACCACCACCACGAGCAGGGCTGCGCAAACACGCGTGGGCAGATGCATAACGAATGTCCTTCTTGATTGAGGGCTCGAAACGAGCGGGGACATGCCGGACAATGCAAAATTGGAATCGCGTTGCATTTTGACTGTTGAAGCAGTATACCAAGTCTGATGCATCAGAGCTTTTTGATGGGAAAACGGCAACACCGCGATCGCCCCACCACACAGTCCGACGGAGTTCGTCATGCTTCGCAAATCCGCATGTCGAGGGCTGGGGTCTAAATCCATAAATCGCCGCGCGTTTCTGGAAACTACCGTCGCGGCGGGTGGCGCCGGGCTGTCTCTTTCGCGGCTGCTCGAGTCGCGCAGTGTGGCGCGACAAATCGGTGCCCCGTCCAACGACACGGCCGTGATCCAAATCTGGCTGGGGGGCGGACCGACCCAATTCGAAACCTACGACCCCAAGCCCGAGGCACCAGCCGAATATCGCGGGCCACTGGGGGCCATTTCGACGTGCCTACCTGGCGTGCAGATTTGCGAGGTCCTGCCGCGCCATGCCGAGATGCTGGACAAGTTCGCGCTGATTCGCAGCGTCTCTCACAACAGTGCCGACCACGATGCCGGCATGTATTTTTGCGTTACCGGCAAAGCGACCAAGAACCAGCCCTCGACCGGTTCTTGCACCGCACGTCTGCGCGGTGCGAATCAGCCAGGATTGCCGGCTTACGTCCACCTTGGATTTCCACCGGTGGTGAACCTGGTGTTCGTGCCGAATTTCAAAGCCAGCTACCTGGGAGGCGGCCACGACCCGTTCTACATCACCGATGACCCAGCCGAGGCTAAGTTCCAGGTTCCCAACTTGCAATTGGCCGACGGCGTGACGATCGATCGCTTGGGCGATCGGCGGGCCTTATTGTCGCATTTCGATCGGCTGCGACGGCAAAGCGAGCGTAACCCGGCGATGGGCGCCATGGATCAGTTCGAGCGCGCGGCGTACGACATGGTGGCCGGAGCGACGGCTCGCGAAGCCTTCGATCTGTCGAGCGAGGAGAGCCAGACTCGCGAGCGCTACGGAATGCACCGTTGGGGCCAGAGCTGCCTGTTAGCGCGACGGCTGGTCGAAGCCGGCGTGACATTCGTCACTGTGAATTTCGATCCACATTCGTTCTCCTTCGACCAGCACGTCGATATCGAAAGGGGAATGCGCAGCGCCGGGCCGCGGATGGACTCGGCCATTACATCGCTCGTGGCCGACCTGTACGAGCGGGGGCTCGATCGGCGGGTGATGGTGATCGTGTGGGGAGAATTTGGACGCACGCCCCAAGTCAACGCAGCCGGAGGCCGCGATCATTGGGGCCAGGTGATGAGCGTCCTGCTGGCCGGAGGCGGCTTGCGCGTGGGCCAGGTCATTGGCTCGTCAACAGCCAAGGGCGAAGTGCCCAAGGATCGCCCGATTACCCCCTACGACGTATTGGCCACGATGTATCGGCACCTGGGGATCGATCCGAGCACCACGTTCAACGATCATGCCGGGCGGCCGCAGCCGCTGTTGAACGAAGGAACCGTGATTGCCGAGTTGGTCTGACCTGCAGGTCGTGGTGTTCGGCCGGAGTGCTCGCCGCCCTGGCGCTATTTGGCGGCAGGCCGTGTGGCCGGGCGGACCGCCGGACGCACCGTGGGCTGGGGCTTTTTAGCAGCCTTTTTATCGTCCAGGCGCGGCGTGAGAACCAGAGACAGCTTTGTACCGGCCGGGGGAATACGGTCCGTCAGGGCCTCGAACAGCAAGGCTTCGTTCGACTGGCTGCTTTCTATGGGCAAGTCGAGCATGGCACTGGCGAAATTCGAGATGCAGATAAAGTCGCCATCCTCGGCCTTGTAGAACTGCTCGCCGGTTGTCTCATCTTTCCAAAAACCGCTACCGCCGAAGACCCAATATTCGGTCATCGGCTTGCCGGTCTTGACGTTGCGAATCCAGTCCTGAGCGGTCGCACGTTGACGCTTTCCCTTGGCGTCGGTCCAAAACAGCGTTACATCCACACGGGGGCCGTGCGCCGCCTGGTATTTGGGAATGAATTGGGCCGGCGAGCCCGGTTCGGCACCCAAAGCGACCAGCGCGGCGTGTACCACGTGCGCCTTGGTGGGGACGGCCACGATCGATTCGTGCTCCTTGGTTCCCTTGAGGCAGGCAAACATTTCCAGCTGCCCTTCGCGCAAGCAGACTTCACCTTCGAGCACCACGCGCTTGTTCTTGGTATCCAGCCAAACTTTGCCGTCGGGCGCCAGGCGCCGCAGCCCGGGGGGATCTTGCGAACCATCGCGATCGACGCCGGGATCGATATCCCGCGAGGCGAGCTGCTGCGCCGTCTGGGCGCTGGCGGGCCTAGAAACATATGGGAACACGCCCAGCGCCAATCCGCATGCCGCGATCCTGAGAACCATCCGTAGTTTCATATCCCCTCGTCGAAGCGCCCTCGCGGCGCATGGAAAAATCGCGATTCCAGCGGGTTCAAATCTGCTAGCGCACTGTTAAGATACTCCCGTATCGTAGGGGAGTCCAATCGTGATCCCCGCGGCTAGATTGCGATATCGCGACGGCCAACGACAGCTTGCGATGATCCGCGTAGTTGGCTCATTGGACGCCGACAGGATTTTTGTCTGACGCCGGCCGGAAACTCGTCTGAAGCCGACAGGAAAAAAGGGAATTTGGCCACTGATGGCTACTATCACATCTAGGACTTTGCCGCTTCGTGATTGGGGCAATCGCAACGGCAACAGCGCGACCTTTCGTCCGCAATGGCACCGAACAGCTCCCAAGACCGTGGCGCGTGCCGACAACTGGGACGATCAAAGCGCAGGCTGGGCAATCTGGACGGCCCACCTGACGCAGCGTCGCGAGCCATGCCCATTGACCGCATTGTTGCCCAGTAAAGGGCCGTCGCTCTTGTGGGGGATGCGCGCCGATAGTTTTCCCACGGCATCCCACGGCTCGCTGGCCACGCAGGAGATGCTCACAGCACTCGACCGCAGCACGCGGAACAAAGCCTGGAAAACGGCAATTGGCCCGGCTGACCTTGCCCACCGCTGGAGCAGCGAGGCACTGCACCGCCGCAGTAGTAGCTTTGGATTGGAATGCCTAGCTTGGTGCCGGGCGCTGCCGGCGCTGAGTGGGCTATTGCCGGCCGGAGCCTGGTGGCATTTGTTCGAGATTCTACTAAGTGCCGCCGAGAACAGCGCCAGCCCCACCGACAGCAATGTTGAGTTGCTGTCGCGACAGTGGCTTGCCGCCGAGCTACCGCTGACGATGGCCTATTTGTTTCCGGAAATCTCGCAAACGCGCCGCCTGGCACGCGAGGGCGCGCGTGGCGTGTTTGCGGATATTGAGCCTGCGATCACTGCCGACGGAATGCCCTCAGCCCAGACCATGGCGCACGTACTGCCCCTCTTGGCCACCTGGGCCCGCGCGCGTGCGATTGCCCGCTGCCTGAAGAAGTCTAACTGGGATGACGCTGCCGAGACCCGCTACGCGGCGTTCGCGCGCCAAGTCGTGCGTCTCTTGCGGCGCGACGGCACGGCGATGCTCTCCCCCGCCCGCTCCGAGCCAGCCGATCGCGAGCTGTTCGCGGCCGTGTTTGTGGGGGCTGATCGTGCCGACCGCGCGATGGCCCGCCAGGCGATTCCTGGGCAAAGCGGCCCGTCCGGTGTCGCGGTCAAAGCGCTCCCTGCGCCGGCTGCCAACAACGAATCTGCCGGCGTGACCGTGTTGCGGCCGAATTGGTCGCGCAGCCGCGAGCGGCTGGCCGTCACGCGCCACGGTAACGATTTGCGAACCGAGTTGGCCTGTGGGCGAGACGTGCTCTGGTCGGGTGTCTGGACATGTGAAATCCGTCGCAATGGTGTACCGCTGGTGCCGGAACCCGATGCCGAATGGGACGAAGTCTGCTGGACATCGACCGAGGATGCCGACTATCTGGAACTTGAGCTCGCGCTTCCAAACAACATACGCGTGCAGCGGCAAATGGTGCTCGCTCGCGAAGATCGCTTCTTGTTCCTGGCCGACGCGATATTAGGCGACGAGAGCGCGTCGCTGGAATATCGTAGTGTCCTGCCGCTGAGTTCCGAGATCACGTTCGACGCCGCTACCGAGTCGCGCGAGGGCTACCTGGTGGGACGCAAAGCGCGGGCCCTTGTCTTTCCACTGGCACTGCCTGAGTGGCGCGCCGAACCATGCCCCGGCGGTCTCGAAGCCGTCGACGGCGGGTTGGCGCTGCGGCGTGCGACCACGGGGTCGAGAATGTACGCACCACTGTTTCTCGATCTCGATCCTCAGCGACTGGTCCGGCCAGCGACCTGGCGACAATTGACCGTCGCCGAAACGCGCCGGACGCTGCCCGCAGACCTGGCCGTTGGTTATCGCGTGCAAGTGCGCAACAAGCAGTGGCTGATCTACCGCTCACTGGGCGAACGCGGCAATCGCACCGTTCTCGGGCAGAATCTGGTTTCAGAGTTTCTCGTGGCCCGATTCAATACCACCGGCGTGATCGAGCCATTGGTCGAAATCGAATAGGCTGGGCAGTTTGCCTCGCGGTCCGGTGCGCTCCACTGGTAACACCATGGTTGATGCACGCCGAATCGCCGAAGATGTCGCCAAGGTACGCGAGAGAATCGCCGCGGCCGCGACACGCAGCGGCCGCACGGCCGACGCCGTCGCCCTGGTCGCTGTGACCAAGTACGCTGACGACGCGACGATCGCCGCGCTCGTCGAGGCGGGTTGCCACGACCTAGGCGAAAGCCGGCCTCAGCAGCTGTGGCAGCGCGCCATTGCTTTCGCCCCACAGGCAATTCATTGGCATATGATCGGGCATTTGCAGCGCAACAAAGTCGCGCGGACGCTGCCTGCGGTGGCGCTGGTGCATTCCTGCGATAGCCTGCGGTTGGCTGACGCCATCGATCAGTCTGCCGCGGTACAAGGAATCCCGCCGATCCCCGTGCTGCTCGAAGTGAACATCTCTGACGACCCGGCCAAGCATGGCTTCGCCGCGGCCGAAGTGGCCGACGCGTTGGCCCATCTGGCAACACTCGGCCAGATCGACGTGCGCGGGTTGATGGCGATGGCCGGCCGGCCTGATGACCCGGCCGCAACCCGCGCCGATTTCCGTCGCCTCCGCGAATTGCGCGACCGGCTGCGCGGCGAATGTCCGACAGCGATTACTTTAGACGAGCTGTCGATGGGCATGAGCGGCGACTACGAGATCGCGATCGAAGAAGGGGCCACGATCGTTCGCGTCGGTTCGGCGCTCGTCGAAGGCGAGTCGCAATGATCGACCTGCGACCGCACGCCGAAGGAACGATCTTGCCGGTGCGGGCACAGCCCGGAGCGAGGCGTACGGCCGTTTGCGGCGCGCACAACGGAATGCTCAAGGTCAGCGTGACGACGGCTCCGGAAAAAGGAAAGGCCACTCAGGCCGTGGCGGATGTACTCTGCGAGGCACTCTTGCTCAGCCGTGCGCAGGTAGAATTGCTGGCCGGCGCCACATCTCGCCAGAAGCAATTTCTGGTTCGCGGCCTCGATGTCGCCGAGTTGCATCAGCGAATCGCCACGGCGCTGGCACGTACATAAAGGGCCGGGCCATCCCCTCTAGCGCGCTTCGCAAAGACGCTGCCACACATGCCGTAGCACGTTTGCGCTCAGTCGACGGCGGGGCGAATTTCCAGAATCTCGAATTTCATCTTGCCGCGGGGAACTTGGATCTCGACCTTGTCGCCGACTTTGTGCCCCACTAGTCCTTGGGCCAAGGGGCTGGTGATCTGGATTTTGCCGTTGTCGTAATCCTCGTCACCGGCGCCGACCAGGGTGAATTCTTCGTTGTCACCAAAGTCCAGGTCCTTGACCACCACGGTCGACCCAAACACGACTTCGTCCTTGGGCAACGTCGCCGTATCGACAATCCGCGAGCGGCTCAGCTTGTCGCGCAACAGGTTGATCTTGGCCTGCATCATGGCTTGCGTTTCCCGCGCGCCGTGGTATTCGGCGTTCTCGCTGAGATCCCCCTCGCTACGGGCCGAGGCGATCCGTTGGGCAATCTTGGGCATCTCGACCGATTCCATATGGGTCATTTCGGCCTTGATCTTGTCGTAGCCGGCACGGCTCATGGGAATGATGTCGGACATGGCTTGTATCACCTGGACAAAAGGAAACTCGCGGTATGGACGACCGATACGCCACGCCCGGTCGCCGACGTTATCGCCCCAGACTCGTGTGGAGCGAATGACTCCTAACACGAAAAAAGCGGCCTCCCCAAGCCGGAAGCCGCAATCAAGAGTTTTATTCTGCGCGCGCCCGGCTCACGTGTAAAGTGGGATCAGGCCGGCTCTGACGATCTTCCCACGGTCCTCGGCTGGCGCCAATCAGCGCCTGTGCCCAACCCACAGCATTGGCTGGACGCAGACGATGCTGGCAGCTACGAGGCCGATCCCGGTGAACGATCCTCGGGCAGATACAGCAAGCGACCGCAGGAACCCTGGCAAAAGACGATTCTGCCCATCAGCAGGGCGTTGTGCATGTTCTGCGTGATTTGTTGATAGCAGCCCGTGCAGGTGCCGTTTTCGACCTGTGCCATCGCGTCCGATCCCTTGCTTTTGACGATGCGATGATAGGCGTCGCGAAAGTCGTCCGGCAGGATCGCCTCGGCCTCTTTGACCTCGCCTTCCAACCGATGGAGATCGTCGACCAGCCGATCGTGCTGCTCGGCGACCTGCTGAGTGATCTTGGTCAACTCTTCCTTGGCCTTGGCGAGCTTCTGCTCCGCTTCGGCGGTGGCGGTTCCCATCTCGTCGATGCGTTCGAACATCTCGAGAATCTCGTCGGCCAGGACGCTGTTGGCCATCTGATCGGCGGCGATCTGATCGCGGAAAGCCTGGTATTCGCGATTGCTGGCGGCCTGATTCAACTTGGCCTTCAGGTCGCCGATCTTGCCTTCGCCGGTCTTCAGCAATAGCTGCTTCTGATCGGCCGCTACGCGGGCGGTTTTGGAATTCGCCTTGGACTGGGTCAGCTCGGCTTCGAGCCGCACCACGTTCGCTTCGCGGGCCTTGATCTGCTTGGGGCCGCGATCCATTCGATCTCGTAGATCGCCTAGCTGCTGATGAATGCGGTGCAAGTCGCGAAGTACGTTGGTCGTCGCTGGCATAGCCCGATTTTCCCCGTCCTGATTGGAATCAGTTTTACTCATGTAATGAAAAAACCGCTGGCCGAAATCGGCCAGCGGTTGGATTCTCCTCTCAACTCGCGATTCCCTCAAGGAATCCTTCGAGCTGCTTACTCCTGACCGGATGCTGTAGCTTGCGGACAGCTTTGGCTTCGATCTGTCTCACCCGTTCCCTCGTCACTTTGAAGATCCGCCCCACCTCTTCCAAAGTATAGGTGTAACCGTCGCCAAGTCCATATCGCAGCCGAATGATCTCGCGCTCGCGATAGGTGAGCGTCTTGAGCAGGTTCTCGATGCGGTCCCGCAGCATGCTCTGCGCGGCGGTCGTCAGCGGGCTTTGCGAGGCATTATCCTCGATGAACTCCCCAAACGAGCTATCCTCGCTCTCGCCCACCGGCCGATCCAGGCTGATCGGGTGGCGGCCGATATTGAGCACCCGGCGGGTTTCCTCGACGCTGATGTCGGCCGCGCGGGCGGTCTCTTCGGTCGTCGGCTCGCGCCCTAGCTCCTGCACCAGCCGCTTCGACACATTGCGCAGCCGCGACAATACGTCGATCATATGCACAGGAATGCGAATCGTGCGGGCCTGATCGGCGATGGCGCGGGTGATCGCTTGACGGATCCACCAGGTGGCATACGTCGAAAACTTGTAACCGCGGCGATACTCGTACTTATCCACGGCCCGCATCAGACCGGTATTCCCTTCCTGGATCAGGTCCAGAAAGCTGAGCCCGCGATTGCGGTACTTTTTGGCGATCGACACGACCAATCGCAAGTTTCCGCCGGACAACTCGCGTTTGGCATTCTCGTAATCGCGGAATTGCTCGCGCATCAGCATGCAACGCTTCCGCAGGCTGGCCGGGCCCTCGAGCGTGATCAGCATCAGATCTCGCAGTTCTTTACGCAGGTTGGCCCGCTCGTCCTTGGCCGAGCCCAGGCCATCTAACCGCGTGATACGGCCCTGCAACTCGCCCATGCGACGGGCGATCTCGGAAAGCTGGTTGAGCAGCGGCTGCACGCGGCGAGTGCGCAGACTCAATTCCTCGACCAGCGTCAGCGCCTTATGGCGCCGCGACAAGAAGCGCCGACGGGCGGCGATGCGCTCGTCGCGGGCTACCTTGCGACTGATGATCTGCCGGAAATCGCGCCGGTTCTCCGACAGCAGATGGTTGAGGGTCTTCAGATTATGGGGCATCCGCGCCATGATCTGCTCTTTGGTCAATCGCTCGGTCAGCGAGACCTTGATCGTGCGATCGAACGGCAGGCTGCCGTCATGTACGCACGACAGCGTGTTGATCGTGGCTTGCATGGCGTAATCGCAGCCCAACACCGTGCGGCGAAATCGCTTGCGGGTCACTTCGATTTTCTTGGCCAGAGCGATCTCCTGCTCGCGGGTGAGCAGAGGAATTTCCGCCATCTGGGTCAAGTACATCCGCACGGGATCTTCGTTCCAACGCGACGTGTCGTCCATCGACACGACACGTACAGACTCCTTGGGCGGAGCGTCCTCGTCGAAACGAACTGTGACTTCGTGCGTGCTGACGTTGTCGCTCGACTCGCCGACCGGTTCGGCCACATCCAGGTCGGGCGCCTCGTTGCACAGCGAGATCCCCAAATCGTCCAACGCCACCAAAAGGCTGTCGAGCTTGTCGGGGTTGACGGCCTCGTCGGGCAGGTACTCATTGACCTGATCGTAGGTCAAATAGCCCTGGGCTTTACCCAACGCAACCAATTCTTCGAGGTCGATATCCGAGTGATCCACCTGACATCCTCCCGCGCCTGTGTCATGCGCGTCTTGGACAACGATTATGATCTCCGCTGTCTGGCCGAAGCAAGGGTCACATCTGGCCAGCCACATCGATCAGGCGTCAATGCATCCTCTACCCATCCGTGGGCACGGAAATACCTTGACGACTTCGCTCACGCTCAATGATCTGTTGCAAAATCTCTACTGCTGCCTGTCCATCCACACGGCGCTGCGCCAGCACCGAGGTTTGTCGACGTTGCTCCGCATCGTCGAGTTTTCCCTTATAACGCGCTAAGATCTGTTCCAGCTTGGCGGACCCATCGGTCCCCCCCTTGGCTCGCCCACGCTCGTCGAGATCGACGAGCAGACTCTTCAGCTCGGGCTCTTCAAACTCCACGAGCAGCCGGTCGAATAAGGATGTGCTCGTACCGACCAACTCGTAGCATCTTGTCAGAATCGCGCGGGCCGCCGGCGATGTCAACTGTTCGGTCGAAATTTCCTCGCGCATGCGGGTCAAACACTCAGGAACCAGTAGTGCGACCTCTAGCAATTCTCGTTCCCAAGAATCCAGCACGGGCGTAGGCTTCGTCGGCGCCTGGGTTTTTCCGATCGGGCGCTCTCCCGATGTCTTCCGCATAGAAGTCAACCGATCCCGCACCCGTTCTTCGGCAATGCCGAATTTCACGGCCAATCGATTCAAGATCTGTTCTTCTTTGAGCCGCGCGGCGCCGGCCGTGGCCGCGGGAAGACGTGGCGCCTTGGCCAGCGTACCCAACACCTCCTCCAAGGCCCGATTCGCGTCATGTACACCGGCATTGGCCGCTAGCGAGCCGGTCGCCGCCTGGAATTTGTGCTCGAGTGCATCCGCCGAGCCAGCCAGCAGCTCCTGGAAGGCTGGCGCTCCGCGGGTGAGCAGAAAATCGCATGGATCCAAGTTGTCGGGCAATGTCAAAACACGCAAATCGATCGGTTCGGCGATGAACATTTCCAGCAGTTGGTCGGTCCGCTTGCGACCTGCTTCGTCGCCGTCGAGCACCAGGATTACCCGATCGGCGTAACGCCGCAACAGACGCAGATGCCGTTCACCGAGCGCGACCCCCAAAACGGCCACGGCATTTGAGATGCCGGATTGCTGCGCGATCAGGCAATCGGTATACCCCTCCATCACGACCGCGGTCTGCTGCTTGGCAATGGCATCTCGTGCCACGTCCAGCCCGTAGAGCAAATTGCTCTTCGAATACAGTGGTGTCTCGGGCGAGTTGATGTATTTGGCGGTCGCCGCGGCCGGTTGGTCGCCGGCGTTGGGCATGATGCGCCCGCCAAAACCGACAGGACGCCCCTGACCATCGCGAATCGAAAACAACACGCGGCCGCGAAACCGGTCATAGTGCCCTGGGCCGCTCTGCCGTCGCACCAACAGACCGATTGTTTCCAAAACTTGCGGTGTAAAGCGGGTCCCACGAGCCTGCGCGACGATCCATTCCCATTCGGGGGGCGCAAATCCCAAATGAAAGCTGCGTACCGTTTCTTCGGTCAGGCCCCGCTCAGTCAGGTACTGACGCGCCGGAGCCGCAGCCGGCGACTTGACGAGGAACTGGTGATACTGGTCTTCGGCCCAGGCCATGGCCTGGTGCAGCAGCTGCTTATCCTCGCCAGCGCGATTTCCTCTGCCTGACACGACGAGCTGAATCCCGGCGCGCTCGGCCAGTAGCGCAAGCGCTTCGGGAAAGCTCAGGTTCTCCATCTTCATGACGAAGCTGAAAATGTCGCCGCCAATATCGCAGGGATAGCATTTGAACGATTGCCGCTCGGGATTGACCTGCAAGCTCGGACGCGAATCGTCGTGCCAGGGGCAGAGTGCCTTGTAGTTGCGTCCTTCGCGGCGCAACTGTAGATAATCGCCGATCAGGTCGACGATGTTAATCGCCCGTTTGACCTGTTCCTTGATCTCGAAGGATGATCCGGAAGACACCGGCAACTCCGCGGCAACGAGGAGAAACAATCCGTTACCCGCGCGCGCTCATAGAGAAAAATCAGCGCACGGCAATCGCCGTGACGCGTGGATCGAGAAGCGCGGGACTCAAGGCTGTGAACAGAAAAACGCGCGGCACCAAATGTCGGGGAGTGCCGCCTTGCAGTTCACTCGTGCTAACGTCTCTGGGTCAAAAGCGGCGGGGATTATAGCCCTCATAAAAATAGGGGTCAAGCTAAGACTCGGGTAGCTGCGAATGCACGGTTTTCATCGGCAATTACGCAATTTTATACGACACATTTCCGCGGCGCGCCACGTGCTATCACGCTGTGCCAGCGCACTGGCGAACGCGGCATGACGTCGTTAACGCCGCCCGCGGAGGTTGTCTGGTCTCTGCCCCACTTTCACTTCGATGGTCTGCTTGGCGCCGTTACGCCACACAATGACCTTGGCCGTCGAGCCCACATCGGAAGCGGCGACGGCCAGCACCAAATCGGTTGCGTCCACGACGGCGCGCCCATTCCACTCCACGATCACGTCTCCCGCTTCTACGCCGGCGGCACTGGCCGGCGAATTGGCCAGCACCTCGGCCACCAGTGCGCCGTGCTCGCTCGGCAATCCCATGTTCTGCACGATCTGTTCGTTCAATTCTTGAAAGCGCACACCGAGCCAGCCACGCGGAACACGACCGTTCTTGATAATTTGTTCATAACTGTGCCGGGCGGTCTCGCTGGGGATCGAGAAACTGATCCCCTGGTACGAGCGGCCCACGATCGCGGTGTTGACGCCCACCACCTGGCCCACCATGTTGACCAACGGTCCGCCGCTGTTGCCGGGATTCACCGCGGCATCGGTTTGCAAAAAGTCCTGATAGGAGTTGGCCGGCGCGATCTTGCGACGTTGCGTGGCGCTGACGATGCCGCAGGTCACCGTACGGTCCAGGCCGTAGGGGTTACCGATGGCCAGCACCCAGTCCCCCACGTCCAGGTCTTCGCTTTTTCCCCACACGACGCTCGTCAGATCGGGGGCATTGATCTTGAGCACGGCCAAATCCGTGAGTTCGTCGTCGCCGACCAGCGAAACCTCCTTGATCGTGCGGCCGTCGGCCAGGTTGACCTGAATCGCCGTGGCATTTTCCACAACATGGCGGTTGGTCAGAATGTAACCGGCGGAATCGACGACAAAGCCCGATCCCTGACCCTGCAACATCTGTTGCCGGCGCCCCGGCAGCCTGAAGACCATTTCGTCCTGGCCGCTGCCGGCAAGCTGTTCGACGTCGATGTGAACGACACAGAGTTCGACCTTCTGCGCGACAAGGCTGAACACGCGCGATGTGTCGGCGAGCGTCACCAGCCCAGCGGTGGTCGAGAGCTTTGCCAATTCCTCGCTGGCGACGTCCGCTCGCGCCCGCATTTTGCCCCGCGCCGCGGCGTATTGAACGCGTTCGACCAGGTACGGAAGCGCCGCTACAACGACCAGCAGTGCCAGCAAGAAAAACAGCGCCAAAGGTCGGCGCGGCGGCGGAGGCGGCGGTGAAGGGGGACGATTGTAGTCGAAGTCCTGCATCGTCCCCTCGTTTCCGCAACGGTGTCGTGGCTGGTAGCTAGTTCTCATTATAGTTGAACTGCGAGGCATGTGCAGCAAACGCGTCGCACCGTCGCGCACGAATTGCTTGTTCGCTCGACGTGCCTCTGTTATAAGAGCGCCGAGGGGACCGCGAGTTCCCCAGGCTTTACCTACAGACCGTGCAGTGCGAGATGGTCCGAGTCTCGAGCCGCGCTAGCGTGAGTCGAACGCCGCAGTTCTTTCCGCCTGTCGAGCAGGCGGACGCGGCGGGCCTGATCGGCGTGGGCGGAGAGCTCAATACCTCGTGGTTGCTGGATGCATACCAGCACGGGATCTTTCCGTGGCCATTGTCGGACGGCCTGCTGGCCTGGTGGTCGCCCGACCCGCGCGCGGTGATCGAGTTTGATCGATTTCATCCGTCGCGCCGCTTACTGCGCACGTGCCGTGCCGGTCGGTTTCAGGTCACCTTCGATCGTGACTTTCGCGGCGTGATCCACGGCTGCGCAAATTCGCAAGAACGTCCGCACGGCACTTGGATTACGCCCCAGATGCAAACTGCCTATGTGGCCCTGCACGATCTCGGTGTGGCACACAGTGTCGAAGCTTGGGACCAGGGCATCTTGGCCGGCGGCGTGTACGGCTTGTCGCTGGGAGCGTACTTTGCGGCAGAATCGATGTTCTACCAGGTGCGTGACGCGTCCAAGGTTGCGCTTGTGGCGCTGGTCGACCGACTGCGCAGCCAAGGCTTCCAACTGCTCGATATCCAACAGCTGACGCCGCACACCGAAAGCCTGGGGGCCAGCACGATTCCTCGCGCAGAGTTTTTGGCTCGCTTGCGACAAGCCCAGGCCGAATCCGCGGACTTTAGCGCGCGTTCGCCAACCGCGTAAGCGCGGCACCATCAGCCAATCAATGGCCGCAGTACGTTACGCGAAATGCGCAGCGAGTGCTTGCGCGCTTCCATCGTGTCGCGGAATGAGTCGTCCTCGACTTCGATGCAGATGGGCCCTTGATAGCCGACGTCGGTCAGGGCCGAGATCCAGGCCGCCCAGTCGATCGACCCCAGACCGGGGATTTTCGGCGTGCTCCAGCCGAGGCCCAAGATCCCTCGGTCGTCAAGCTTCTGGCGGTCGAGCTTCATATCCTTGGCGTGCGTGTGGAACAGCCGGTCGCGGAAATCGTAAATCGGTCGCAGATAATCCATCATCTGCAGGATCATGTGCGAAGGATCATAGTTCAGTCCAAAATGGCTCGACGGAATCTTCTCGAACATCCGCCGCCAGACGGCGGGCGAGTAAGCCATGTTCTTGCCCGCCGGCCATTCGTCCCAGCTAAACAACATTGGGCAGTTCTCGATGCCGATTTTCATATCGTGATCTTCGGCAAAGCGGATCAGATCGGGCCACACGTTGACGAACAGCGCGAAGTTATCGTCGGCATTGCGGCGATGGTCGGCACCGATGAAGGTGTTGACATTCTTCAGACCGAGCAGCCGGGCCGCACGAATGACTTTTTTCAGATGGTCGGTCGCCACCTGCGCCTCTTCGGCGTCGCCCGAGAGAATGTTCGGGTAATAGCCCAGCCCAGATAGGCTGACTCCCTGTTTGGCCGCCAAGGCCTGCACGTCGTCGGCCGCGGCTTGCGAGAAATCTCCGACGTCGATGTGCGTGACACCGGCGAACTTGCGTTCTGCCTTGCCGACGGGCCAGCACATCACCTCGACGCAGTCGAAGCGTTCTGCGGCGGCAAACTGCAGAACTTCGGCGAGGCTCAGGTCAGGAAGGATGGCGGTAACAAAGCCGAGTTGCATGCGTCACTCCTGGCGGGAAAACCGGCGGCGCCCCGCGACCACAGTACGCAGCCATGTCGCGCACAGGCGATTGATCGGGCGAATTTTCCCACGACACAAGCAGACACGCAAGCCACCGCGAAATCAGCGCAAGGGGGCGCCAACGTATAGGGCCGGATGTTACTCGTCGTGGAAGCCCTGGGCGTCGAGCGCCACGTCGGCTTGTCCGTCGTGCGAGTAGAAGTGCCGTCCTACGATGTCTGCCAGGTGCGCCACAAAGCGGCGACGGAAGTCATCCTCGGGCAGCGATGTGTCTACGCCACGATTCGGTGGATAGACAACACGCGGAATGGACTTGTTGTAGACGGTCTTGCCGCCATCGGCCACGTCGTACACGGTGACCGACAGCCGGGCCTTGCCTTGATACAGCGTCTGGCTCTGGTAGAGGCTGAATTCTTCGACGTCGATGCCTACGACCATATCGGCTTTGAGCGCCTTGCCGACTTCGGCAAAATCATCCCAGTCGTTTTCGTCGGTCCATTCGGCGACCTCGCGCGGATCGACGATCGATATCTTACGCACGCGCTGCGACATCAAGCGGCCGACTTGAACGGCCAGCTCCTGTGCACTGCGCGTGCCTGTGGAATATTGCAGCTCGACAAGGGGCCGGCAGACGACCGCCACGCGTTTGTTCCGTAGCCCATTCCAATCGGCGTCGACATCATTGCCTTTGACCAGCCAGGCGGCCGTCGCCAGGGCGTTGACGCAGCCGGTTTGCAGCGGCGCGAGCGCCACAATCATGAGCCAGGCGACAATTTGCCGAAATTGCCAACGACGAGTCGAGCGGTCCATCGTTCTACCTCGTTCGGTACGGTTTCAGCTTGCCTTTGCGGCCACGATTTAACGTCAGCCGGTCGCTAGCCGAATTGCCCAATCCAAAAGCGTTATTGCCGCCAGCGCCAGCGCGCCGGTGGCCCATACCCAATCGTTGGGAATTTTCACTAACCATCTGCCACGAACTGCGGAGATCACGCACACCGTTGCCACCACCACCGCCACGACGGCCAGCAGCGTGCCACCAACGTTTGCCGCCAGAGCCTGGCGCCAGTGGCCATGAGTCGCGTGCGACCACGACGTCGTCATTCCACAGGACGGACAGCGAATGCCGAATAGCGATCGAAAGGTGCAGGGGGGCAACCCCAGCTGTTCGTGTGTCCCCAAACCTGCCGGATTCGGGTGCAAGCTGGCTGCCACCACAAGCAACCCAGCTAGACCTGCTCCGCACGCGCCGAGCAACAGACGCCGGCGGAACGAAAGCTGACAGGAATTCGAGAAAACACTCGTATTCACGATAACGGGAAAGGCGAGGGAGAATAGCGGGGCACCACTTGGGCCGCAATACCGATTAACCGCTGTCGCCACGGTAGCAGAGCCCTGGCCCAGTAAGCCAGTGGTCCCGTGCCCTAACATCGTTCTCGGGGAGTTGCTATGGCAGGCAGACCGGCAGAGCCCACGCGGCGGGCGGATCACCAGCTGCGCACGTAAAGCATCGTTAGCATAGCTCCCAGGACCAGTGGTTGCCTGGGCCCGAACTAGTTGGTCTGCGCGGCCGGATTCTGCGCGAGTTGCCCAAGCTTGACTGCCTCGGCCGCCGCAATGCATACCCGGCGAATGCCGCTCGCCCGGCCAGTCGACTCGTCGACGTCCACAATCGAGCCGCATAGCCGCGGGTCGCCCGAGGCGACCTCAAAATGCGTAGGCAAAAACGTGCGTGTCGTCTCCAGCACGCGGTCGATGCGCCGTCCAAGAATGCTTTCATACGGGCCCGTCATGCCGACATCGCACTGAAAGGCCGTCCCGCCGGGGAGGATTTGCTCGTCAGCCGTTGGCACGTGGGTATGCGTGCCCAACACCGCCGACACGCGACCGTCCAAATAGCGCCCCAACAGCTGCTTGTCGCTAGTGGCCTCGGCGTGGCAATCGAGCACCACCACCTTGACCGTCTCTGGCAAGTGAGACAACACGCGATCGGCCGCGGTGAACGGACAATCGACCGGACGCATGAAGACGCGCCCCAGCAAGCTGAACACAGCCACTTCGACACCATTGCGCGCTTTGACGACGGCAAACTCGTGGCCCGCCGCCTCGGCCGGATAGTTGGCCGGCTTGACGATGTTCGATTCCTGGTCCAACAACGGCGCAATTTCCTGCCGCCGATAGATGTGGTCGCCCAGCGTGATGCAATCCACGCCGGCCCGGATCAACTCGCGATAAATGGCGGGCGTTATGCCCGACCCGCCGGCCGCGTTCTCGCCGTTCGCCACGACGAAATCGAGGCCTTCGCGAATGATAAGTCCCGGCAGCGCCTGCACAATGATGCTGCGCCCAGGCTTTCCGACGACATCTCCGATTAGCAGAATGCGCACGGCCGAAAATCCTTGGATGCTAACGTGCCACTTCGGTGAATCGCGATTCGCGTAGTACGGTTACCTTGATTTCGCCGGGATATGTCAGCTGCTCCTCAAACGCCTTGGCGATGTCGTGGCAGATCTTGGCTGCCGAGTCGTCGGTAGTGTCCTTGGCGCTGGCCAGCACGCGCAACTCGCGTCCCGCTTGAATGGCGAAGGCGTGATCGACCCCCGGGAAACCGCAGGCAATCGTTTCCAGCTCTTCCATACGCTTGATGTACCGTTCGAGCGTTTCCCGACGGGCACCTGGGCGCGATGCGCTGCAGGCATCGGCCGCCGCCACCAACACGGTATAAGGATTGTCGATCCGCAGATCGTCGTGATGACCTAGAGCGGCATGTACGACCTCGGGCCGTTCATTGTGACGCTTGAGGATGTCGGCGCCGATCTTGGGATGCCCCCCCTCGGCTTCGTGATCCGCCGCCTTGCCGATGTCGTGCAACAGGCCGCAGCGCCGCGCCAACCGGCCGTCTAGGCCGATTTCCTCGGCCATCATGCCCGTCAAGAACGCCACTTCGATCGAATGCCGCAGCACGTTCTGGCTGTAGCTGGTGCGAAATCGGAGCCGCCCCAGCAGATGGATGATCTTGGGGTGCAAGCCCGGAACGTCGGCCTCTTGAGCCGCCTCCTCGCCGAGCTGCTGCAGGTGCTTTTCCAGCTCGGTCTGCGTCTCGGCGACGATTTCCTCGATCCGCGTGGGATGGATCCGTCCGTCGGCGATCAGCTTGCTAAGCGAGATGCGGGCCACCTCGCGGCGCACCATGTCGAAGCCGCTGACGATCACCACGCCCGGCGTGTCATCGATAATGACGTCCACGCCCGTCGCTTTCTCGAAGGCGCGGATGTTGCGTCCCTCGCGACCGATGATGCGTCCCTTCATATCGTCGTTGGGGATGTCGACGGTGCTGGTAGTGGTCTCGGCCGTATGTGCCGCGGCATAGCGCTGCAATGCGGTGATCATGATGTCGCGAGATTTCTCCTCGCAGACTTCGGCCATGTGCCGCTCATGCTTCATGATCAGCGCCCCGGACTCGTGCTGCAGCTCGCTATCGAGCCGCTCGAGCAAGCGCCGGGTGGCCTCCTCTTTGGAAAGCCCCGAAACCTGGTGCAATGTCTGGCGCTGCAGGTCGAGCACTTTGCCTAGTTCCTCATTTCGGCGGTTCGTCTCCTCGATGCGTTCGGCCAGTTTGCGTTGGTTGCCCTCGACCATTTTTTCCTGCTTGCGCAGTTGGTCGGTCTGTTGGTCGAGCGTGTCTTGTCGCTTGTCGAGCATGCGATCGCGTTCGTGCAGTTCCTGGCGCACGATGCTCAGTTCTTTTTCCCCTTCGGCCTTGGTGTGAATGGCCAATTCCTTGGCCTCGAGCTCGGCCTCTTTGCGGCGGTTTTCGACGTCGCGATTGGCACGCTCGATGATCTCGGCCGCGCGTTTCTCCGCGTCCGTGTGGCGAAGGTAATCCAGTAGCTTGACCGCCACCAAGGTCATGATCGCGGCGCCACCCGCGGTGACTAGCACAAGCAAAGCAGTAGACGAATCCACGTTGAACTCCCCCTCAGCAAAAAATGAACGCCGCGAGGCGTGACCGATCACGCGCACGACGATTGGCCCGAAGATTGGCTCAGGCGCAAGGCCGGCCAAGGGGAAGCGCGCCAAGAAGCGGTCGATGACGACCGTCTACGGCTGGCGAGAACCAGATAGGCGCTAATGCGAAGAAGAACCGACCAGCGTTTTTCAGCGACGATCGTTAGGGGGTTCGATCGCTGATCGACCGCTCGACCAGCGCACCTTCCCCGGTGGCGGCACGCTATGCCGCCAAAATCGCGCATCAACACTGCAAACCACGGTGACCATCGTCATCCAGTCGGCTGTCGGAAGCTGAAAGCCAAGGCACGGGCTGGGGTCAGTCCCACGAGGGGTCTGACGAGGTGGCCGTGCTAACTCGACTTGGGGGGCCTTCTTGCCTTCGCCGTTCGGGAGCAATCCCAGCAGCTGTTGCAAGATAATGATCAGTAGGTGCATCGTTTCGGCCTGCTCCGAGAGTGACTGGTTCTTCCCACGTCAGGCAGATCCAGTTGCAAACTCGCTATAACTTCCCTTGGCAGACGCTCACTAGGATGAGCCGCCGCCGCGGTACAAACTCGCCAGCGGAAATCACATTTTGGCAGGTTGCTGGCATGTCGGCCCGCGGACAACCACGATAAAAACCGTGGCCAAATGGCGGGAACTCGCTGCCGGTCCTGGACTTGTAATACTAACAGAGTCTGAACAGTCTGCAACCATTTTGGAATGTGCCGCGCACGGGGCAGCATGCCATGACCGATGGACCCACGGCCGAGGCACGGTAAGACGCTGCCAGCACCCCCAACTTCTCAGAAATCATGCGGCAACTTGAACACTCTTTTGCCCAGGCTTGGCCCAGCCCGCGGTGGCATGACGTCACCGTCCTGCTGGCCGTGTCGGGCGGGCCCGATAGCGTGGCCCTGGCCCGGGCTGTGGCCGCCCTGAGCCCGTCCTCCAGCGGCAGGATCCTGGTGGCTCACTATAATCATGCCCTGCGCGGCGAGCGGTCCGACGCCGATGAACGCTTCGTCGTCGAATTGTCCCAACAGCTCGGCTGGCAATGTCATGTTGGTCGTGCCCAAAGCGGCGTGACGCCTGTGAGCCGCTCCGCAGCCGACGAACATCGACCTATGCCCGGCGCGGATGCCGTCGACGTCGGTTCCGACTCGCTGGTACAGCGGACGCATGCCCTATCAAGCAGCGAAGAATACTCCCGCACCGCGCGGTACGACTTTCTGAAAGCTACCGCCCAACAAGTCGGAGCGCGCTATGTAGTCACGGCGCATACGGCCGACGATCAGGCCGAAACCGTGCTCCACCATATTGTGCGCGGAACAGGATTGACTGGTCTGGCAGGAATGTCCCACGCACGCGAGCTAATACTCGGTATCGCGCTGGTGCGACCATTGTTGGCCGTGCGGCGTGCTGAGGTGTTGGCCTATCTGCAGGACCTAGGCCAGGACTATCGCGTGGATGACTCCAACGTCGATCGGGGTTATACGCGCAATCGACTACGCCACGATTTGCTGCCGCAATTAACGGCCCAATACAACCCGCGGATCGTGGACTCGCTATTGCGTCTGGCGGCACTCGCGGGTGGAGCGCAGGCGGCACTCGAACCGCAAACGGCTGCCCTTATGGAGCAATGCGTCGCCGCTACGGACAAATCGCAACTGCTGATCGCCACGGGCCCTCTCACCTGCGCGCACCGCTATCTGGTCCGCGAGGCGCTGATTGCCGCCTGGCGAATCCAGGGCTGGCCAATGCAGGCCATGGGCTACGAGCAATGGGAGTTGCTGGCCACTCTCGCGACAGATCCCGTCACACCTGGCAACGGGTTAAAGCGAGTGCTTCCTGGCGAGATTGTCGCAGAACGCTCCGGCAATCATCTGATTCTGAGTCGACCATCCCCTTAGAACTATCGGAGTCTGGCGTTGAGGCTGCCGTCGACCTACCCCATATACGTTCCCGCGTGAACCGCTTGCCGGTCTGCCGTGTCTTTCGCGCGATAAGCAGCACGTCAGCGACCCGCACGTTTCTCGATTTCCCTCCGCGGCCAATTGCGCCTATGCCGATCACGATCCGTCCGCTCGTCGAGATTGACTTGCCCGTGGCTGACCGCATCCTGCAAGCGGCCTTTGGGCGCAATCAAAGTTTCGTGGAAATGCTGCAGCTTAACGGGGCCGCGCAGCCGGGAAATCAACTGGTCGCTGTTCGCGCCGGACAGGTCGTCGGTACCGTGGGCGCCGTCAACTTCGGCCAGTTCGCCTACATAGCCTTGATGGGCGTTGATCCTGCGCAACAGGGTCGTGGCATCGCGCGGCGCTTGATGGAGCACGTATTGGCACGGCTCGACGATCACGGCTGCCCGATTGTGCTGCTGGATGCCACGGACGTCGGCGCTGTGCTGTACGAAAAGCTCGGCTTTGCCGACGATTCGAGCGCCTATGAATTCGAAGGAGACAATTCGCTCGCTAGCAATGTCGCGTCCACGCTTGGCTCGCAGCGTGGCCCGGACTCGATTCGCGCGAAGGATTCGTCGTTGTCGACGGCGACGCGAAATCTAGGTGTCGCGCGCATGACCGATGCCGATCTGGTCGAGGTCATCGAATTCGATTTACCGAGGTTCGGAGCCGATCGGGGCCAGGTCTTGCAAATCCTGCTGAACGAGTTCCCTGAGCGGGCCTTTGTCTGCCGAGACGTCACGGGCCAGGTCACCGGATACTTGTTCGCCCGCACGGTCCTGGGACCCTGGGTGGCCGCGAATGCCGCGACCGCCGAAGACCTGCTGGCTGTTGCCCGCACGCTGCCCTCGCCGGAACCGCTACGCGTGCTCGTGCCACGATCGAACCATGCTGCTTGCGATCTGCTGGCGCGGAACGGCCTGCATTCGATTCGAAAACTTCGGCACATGCGGCGTGGTGGCACCGTACCCCCGGGCAGGCCAGAGTGCCTGTTCGGACAAGTGAGCTTTGGCTTGGGCTAAACCGGAATCGCGGTCCTCTGACCAGATGATCGTGCCGCGTGTGCGTGACGATCCAAAACCGCTTTAGATCTGGCCGATTTTGCCGCCAGATTGGCGAGCATTCTCAGATAGTGTTCGCCAGGTATGAAGCGCCTTGGATCGACGCGCGATGGCAGATTCGACCTTCACCAACAAAAAAAGTCTGCCCGGGATTGCTCCCGGGCAGACTTCAGGGTTCACACACAACCGCCAATTATATGCGGCTTAGTTGCGACGAGCGACCGAGCTGGTCTGGACGATCCGACGCTTGCCCTGCACCGAAGCCGATTGATCGGCAACTGGAGGAGCGGGGGGGACGTCGCTGCCCGAATCAGCCGCGGCGCCACCGCCACAGCTGTTGCAGCCACCGGCACAGCCGTTGTTGTCACCGCAGCAGCTGTTGCAGCTGTTGCAGCTCGAGCAGCTGTTGCAGCACGACTTCTTGCAGTGGAACAGGCCACTGAACAAGCCGCAGTGCTTTTTCTTGCAGCAGCCGCTGTTGCAGCTGTTGCAGGCCGGAGCCTCGCAGCAGGTGGGCTCAGCAGCACAGCAAGCCGGTTCGCAAGCGGGAGCTGCACAGCAGGTCGGCTCGCAAGCCGGGGCGCAGCAGCTCTTCTTGCAGCTATGGCAACCACCAAACAGGCCATGGCAACCACCGAACAGGCCGCAGTGCTTTTTCTTGCAGCAGCCGGTGTTGCAGCTATTGCAGCTGTCGCAGGCCGAAGCTTCGCAGCATGTCGGTTCAGCGGCACAGCAAGTTGGCGCAGCAGCACAGCACGTGGGCTCAGCGGCACAGCAGGACGGTTCGGCGTCACAGCACGAAGCTTCGCAGCAGCTGTTGCAGCCGCCGCATCCGCCCGAAGAGGCGCCGAGCAAGCGATCCAGAAGCTCGAAGCCAAAGCTCTGGCTACACAAGCCTACGCTAACGACGAGCGCTCCAAAAAGCATGTTCCATTTCATCGACCAACGTCTCCTTTGCAACGAACTGAGGGCGGCAGGGCATGCCGTACTGACGAACGCCACGAGCTACACCGTATTTCAGTCGAGCGAGTGGCTCGCTCTTATCCGTGGGTTGGTTCTGCCTTTGTTGTCGGGGGTAGAACCGGATTGCGGTGGGTACGCTTGGCGGTCGCAGGAGGGCAGCTTGGGTCGGAACCCGCAGTTCAAACCGTTTTGCATCGAGGGCCGTCGAACCATTCCTTGGCTCGATGTATAACTGGCGGCTGCTCAATGCCTCCCTGACTTGCCTTTGCGGGCAGGTGTTCCTCGGTGAGGGACAGTGAGGGTATCGGCTGCCCTGAGAAGACGCCTTGAGAGTGCGGAAGTAATTTTCAGCAAATGGCTTAACGCTCTTCCTGCGCAAACTTTGCTATGCTGGCAAGGTAGCCAAACCTTGACGATAGTAGCGCCCTGGGACTCGGTTTAAAGAGCCGCATTTATGGCCCTGGTTTGACGCCGTAGCCGCTGGGTTGACGCTACCGTAAACTGGTAATTGCTATCCACATGGCGATCGCTGGCCACGTTGGTTCGGTCTGAATTTTCCCCCACAGGACACCGTTAAATGTCGTCGGCCATTGCCCGCCGCTTCGAGGTCGCAGACTTGACCCAGATTCCGCCGATCGACTGTCCGTGCGGATCGGCACGCCGTGCCTTTGTGGATTTGGAGGACTATCCTGCGACAGTGCATCGCACCGAGATCTCGGCTGACGCGCGGTTGCACTATCACAAGCGGCTTACCGAGACCTATTACTTCCTCGAATGCACGCCCGCAGCACGCATGCAGCTCGACGAGGAGCTGATTCCCGTGCGGCCGGGGATGTGCGTAGTTATCCGACCGGGATGTCGGCACCGCGCTGTTGGCCAGATGACGGTGCTGGTGATCTGCACGCCGAAGTTTGACCCGGCCGACGAGTGGTTCGACTGACTCTGCGAGCAGCGTGTTGGGCCGGGTCACATGTGGCGAGCGACCATGCAGAACGTCGCGCATCATGTCGGCCGCAGGCGGACGCCAAGTAGTCTTTCGCATGGTGCGACGGCCAGGTTCCGAAACCACTCTCAGCCGCAGGCAATATCTAGGGCCTGGCAAGCTGGTCGATCATCGGGCAATCGGGTATGATGTCGGCCGACTAGATTCAACCTCCCCCTCGTCGGCGGGGAGGTTGCAACTAGGCAGCTCGAGCCTGGGGTTGCTTTTCGCGGGGGACTCCGTTGGTGATCTGAAGCGGGGGGTGCGTGGGTTGCCCTCCAGCGATCGCTGCGGTCTGGTCCGCCGACAACAATACAAGAATGAAGCTTCGTTTGAGGGAGCTTCCGGTTGGCATTTGAAGCGGGGGGAACAACGCCATGGCGCGCAAGCTCGTAAATCGAAAAGAATTGCGGAAAGAAAACGACGCGGCCGAAGCCGCTGCGCCGAAGCCGGCGAAAAAGGCCCCGGCCAAGCGCAAGAGCCGTGCCAAAGCCGCCAAGGACGTGCGACTGAAAGCCTTCTGGGGCGTCTTCAACCAGTCGCTCAAGCGGGTCGCGCTGTTCGAGTACAGCGAGAAGAAATCGGCCGACAAAAAGGCGGCCGAACTAACGGCCTCGCAAAAGACACCGCACTTTGTCCAACCGGTCAAAGAAGCCATCGCTGAATAGTCGGCATCTTTCTGCTGGCCCCTACGATGCTGCCGGCCGAACGGGCTCTTGGCGAGCTACTGCGGCGATTGCAGCTCGATTTCTGTGCGAACTCGGCACGTTGCGCCATACAGGCCGCTGACTACCTGCAACCCAGAGGCGTTGGTGGTGTAAGCCGTGTCCGAGTCGTCTGGTGTCGTCGCGCGGCGTTCGATTGGGCCTCGTCGATGGTCGGTTGCCGAACTAAGGTTACGGTACGACGGGCGAGCAGTCCCACTTTGATGAGCCGTGGAGGACACATGGCGTAATCTGAGCGGTGTCGGCCGCGGAGCCGTACCAGTCTCGCGGCGAATCATCACGAGCAACACTGCTATCTCCTCGTGTACGTCCTGCATCTGGCTGATTACGAGCAGATCACCCACCGCAAACGGCTGAATGCTACCGGGGCCGCCATTGTCGTCCCACGAGTCGGGTTGAATCGTGTTCGTAATTAAATTCATAAGCGGTCCCCAGTTGTGACCGACGCCGATCAGGTCGCTGACGGGGTAGATCTTGGTCGTAAGAATCTCGTCGGCCTTTTCCTTGCTCGTGATCTTCACGACTTCGTCTTGGATGACCCAGGTCAGATCGAATTCTTCGAGAATCAGGTCGAGGGCCCCGCGCAAGGATACCCCCCGGACAGATCGCGTTACCGGTGCTTTCTGATCGACGGCGGCGTCCGCAAGTCCCTTGTTATCGAGTTGCATCGGCACGCCATATCTTGTCGACAGCTGTGCAATGGCATCGTCCAGCTGTGTATTGTGGAAGTCAATCGAGACGGTCTCTTCGATTGCTTGTCCAAGGCGTTCCTCAACGGCCGTGGCGCGATCGACGCGCAGGACTGCGCGATCGACGCGCGACATAGGTCGAACGATTGGTGGCGCCACGGAATTGTCAGTTGCGCCGCGGCCAAGTTGCGCATGAGCCGGTTCGATGCCAGGCTGCGCGAGCAACCAGGCAATGCCCGTGATCGCGGAGAATATGCGAAGCTTTGTAGGCATGGTGCCAGCTCCCGAAGATCGGCACGTAGTGAAGGGGCGTGCCTGATTGCCACTGACAATTCTGTCGGGTTATGCAACAGGGCACGAAGGATGTCGCGGAAATCATTCCCCGTCCGGCGCTGCCGGTGCGGGCGTGGAGATGCCTGCACGCGCCATGCCACCGCCGCCGATTCCGTTATCAATCACAAGCGCTGCCACTAACGCGAAAGTGCGTGACATCTGGGCCCCTCCTTCGGCTGATGAAGAATTCACGGAACCGTGAATCGAGCAGAGACGTGGGTCGTCGCGCGGTTCCGGTCGCTCGACGCTCCTAGCGCGAATGCTACCGCTGCCCCCAGGAACTTGCAATGAAAATCCGCAGTTCGTTGTCAGGCCATTGATTGGCGCTTGCCGGGTTCCAAACTCTCGCCGACCCGTGCTGCAATTTACCACCCGTGGCGGTGGTACGTCGGACGTCGATCGCGGGAGTGTCAGGTTGCCACTTCCCCGGGCTACGGACCGAGCGTAGAGTCTATCAGGCGACGCTTCGTTGACTCGCGGTCGCGGCCAGCCCACAATCGTTTTTCCGAGCTGGGGAAAAGCGCCGCCGGTCTGCGCTGGGCGTTGAGAACAGGCTCTTCTTGCCACGTCCAGCTCGACGGTCAATGCGCCTCGCCAGCCGATCATCCACCGACCAACGCGGAAGCAACGTTTCCTATGGAGTTCCAACCCGGTAAGACCGTCGGCATCGATCTAGGAACGACCTTTTCGGCCATTGCCCACCTGGACGAGCAGGGAAACCCTGTGGCGCTGCTGAATGAGGACGAGGAGATCGAAACGCCCAGCTTGATTCTGCTGGCCGAAAGCGGCCATGTGATTGTCGGGCCCAGTCGCATGCGTGCGGCGATGGAAGACCCCGAGCATGTCGTCGAGCGCGTCAAACGGCAGATGGGCAACGCCGAGTTCAAGAGAACCTTCGATGGTCGCGAGATCACGCCCGAATTCCTGTCGGCCTTGATTCTGAAAAAGCTTCGCCAGGACGCGGAAAAACAAATCGGCCCGATCGGCAATGCCGTGATCACGGTGCCGGCGTATTTCAACGATTCGCGCCGCAAGGCGACGCAAGACGCCGGCAAGATCGCGGGCTTGAACGTGGTGGACATCATCAACGAGCCGACGGCGGCCACGCTGACCTACGCCTGGCATCGTGGTGAACTGGGCGCCGCCAAGCACAGCTTCGATCGACCGCATCAAGCGCTCGTGTACGATTTGGGCGGAGGTACATTCGACGTCACTGTTGTCCGTTACACGCCGACGCATTTTCAGGTGCTGGCGACCGACGGCGATGTGCAGCTAGGGGGCGTCGACTGGAACGATCGGATACTCGAACACGTGGCCCGCGAGTTTCAGTCGCGGCATGGCATCGATCTCCGCACGTCGCCCGCCACGATGCAGATGCTGAGGCACGATTGCGATCAAGCAAAGATTGCGCTCACGGAAGATAACCAGACGTCGATCATGTGCCGCCACGAAGGCAAGAGCGTCTCCGTAACCATCACGCGCGAACAGTTCGATGACATGACCGCGGACTTGATGCAACGCACGATCGACACCACCGAGCAAGTGCTCGAACAGGCCAAGATGACGGCCGACCAACTGGATGCCGTCGTGCTTGTCGGCGGTTCTACATTGATGCCAAAAGTCGCCCAATTGCTCGAGCAGGCGACCGGCAAAAAACCTTACCAGGGCATTTCACCCCATACCTCGGTGGCGCAGGGAGCGGCAATTCATGCGGCCATCCTGGAAGCCAAATTTCGTGGCGACAAGAGCGAGCTGGGCGAGAAAGTACGCAAGTACCTGCAACAGATCAAACAGGAAGACGTCAATTCTCACGGGCTAGGTGTGGCCGTAAAGCATCCCAGAACCGGCAAGATGATCAATCACCTGATGATCCGCCGCAATACGCGGCTACCGGCCGAGACGAAGCAGACATTCAGGACCAACGCCGCCGCTCAGCAACGTGTCACTGTAAGAGTCATCGAGGGAGACGCTCCCGATCCCGACGCCTGCCTGTTGATTGGCAACTGCCGCATCACCGATTTGCCGCCGAACCTGCCGCAGGGTTCACCCATCGAAGTGACCTACGCTTTCGACGGTTCAGGCCGCGTCCGCGTGCGGGCGCGTGACGTGACAGGTGGCCACGAAGCCACGATCGAAATCGAGCGCAAGAGCGGACTGGATGAGACCCAGGTCGACGCCTATACGAGTCTGGCGAACGATTACGTCGTGGAATAGACTCGTGGCGTATCGGCCCGCGGGAATGCCGGGAAACCAGCTCGTGTCCCGCGGACGAGTGGCTGGCGATCGATCACCCCTTTTTTCGGCCTTCTGCCAACCCGGCGGCGGGCTCTTGTGCTGTCCAGGGTTGGCCAGTTTTCCCGCTCGAATTTCGACAAGACCCGCGCCGCATTCCAGATATCCACAGACGACTGTCATGGCAAAGCAGCTAGAAGTTTATCGCGATTGGTTGGGCATTACCGACGAGACGCGGCCCCTGAGCCACTATCAGCTCTTGCGGTTGACCAAATTCGAAGACGATCCGGCCAAGATTCGCTTGCACTACCGCAAGATGAACTCCCACGTGCGCAAGTTCGCCACCGGAGATTTTGCCCAGCAGTCGCAAGATCTGCTCAACGAACTGGCCAAGGCCATGCTGTGCCTGACCGACACGCGCCGCAAGGGAGAATACGATGCGTCCCTCGGTCGCGGCGAAGGGAGCAAACGGCGCAAGCACACGCTCGAAGAGATTCTTATCGGCCGCAAGATCATCGACAGCGCCGGGCTCGACAAGGCCCGCAACCTGGCCAAGGCCATCAACCTGGAAATCCGCGATGCGGTCATGCAGCAAAAAATGGCCCCGGCCGATGCTGTAATGATGGCCTATGCCGAATCCTTGGGCCTGCCGTATATCGACCTGGGAGACGTCGGAGTCGACGAGCAACTGGTGCCCAAGGTGCCGGCGGTGCTCGCGCGGCAGCATTCCTGCGTGCCGGTGATGGCCGACAAAGGGGAACTGCTAATGGCCTCGCCGAATCCGTTGATTCCGGAAATCGAAGAGGAGCTGCGTTTACGCATCGGCATGCCGGTGCGCACCGTGCTGTGTACGCCGGGCGAGGTGAACGCCGCGCTGGCCAAGTACTTTCCCAAAGAAGCCGCCGTCGCTCAGATGGCGGCCGGAGTCGGATCCGGCACGCCGCCGGCCAGTGTCGCCAAGCCTGCACCCAAGGAACAAGCGACTGCCGAAGCAGGGGACGCACCGGAAAAAGCTGACAAGGCCACCATGCGCAAGCGTATGCAGATGGGAGCTGGGCTGGGCTTTATGTGGGGCTTTATCAGTCTGGTGCTAGTCGGCAACATCGCCTCGGCCCGCACGCTGAAAGGCTGGCACTTGGACGGTAGTCTAAAGCTTTATGGGGTGGCCTTGGGCCTGGGGCTGATCTTGGCTGCTATCGGCTTTTTCGTTGGTGGACAGTTCAAGCGCGCTTGATCTCCATTGACTTGGTTGCTGGGGAACCTTGATAGGCGCCGTCAAACTCTCACACCAGGCTGGGGGTGGCGAGCCCTTACTGCAAACTCGCGCCGAAATCTTCACCGCCGACGTTTGCTTTCCGATCGGAACGCCCCTACGCTGACGGAAGCGGGCCATGCCATTCTTCGGCAACTCAATGACGGGGCATTCGATGCGTAGTCGGCTGCATCGCAGCGGCGCTGGTTTCAAAAGCGCCTGCGCGGGCGCCCACGAACGCCAATCAATCGACTGAACTCGATGAGCGCGGCTGGTATTGCTCGACGTGCTCGCGCTTGGCGGTAGCGCTATTCAACAGGCATTTTTAGGGGATTCAACGTGCCAGTTATTGAACCTGTGCTTGGTCAATTGTGGATGCCCGTTGTCGCCATCGTCACTGCGACTGCGCATTTCATGGCAAGGCACCTACTTTGGTTTTTGGTTCTCGCGATGGTGACGTTCGGCGTACTCTTTGGCTGGTCCGAGTACACGCGGCAGAACACGACCGACATCACGCTCTGCGTGGGACCTGCCGGCAGCGATGGCTGGGACGACGCGCGACGTATCGCCGATCGCATTAATGCTTCGCCGCCGCATATCGGCGCACGATACAACGTAACCTTGGTCGAGACGGACGGATTTGAGGAAAATCGAAAGCGTGTCTCGCGCGATACTAGCGGCAGCACGATTGGTTTTGCGCACGACGGATTTGGCGATTCGTCGCGCATATCGATTCTTACGCCACTCGAGTACTCCTTTCTACATGTGTTTTGTACAAGAAAGTTCCTCAAGGATCACAAGATCCCGATACATTCTAATCGGGCGCCGGCCCTGGCCGAGATTGTCCGAAAGTTTGACCACGGTCTTGTGTTTCTAGGTCCGCCCGAAAGCGGCACTCGCCAAGCCGCGGAGATCGTGCTGAGAAACTACAATATCGAGCCTGCCAAGTTGGCGACTAACGGAGTGGCAGACTACAACGAGATGCGCGCCGCGCTAATCAACGGTACTATTTGCGCGGCGTTCTACTCTGGACCGTGGGGATCGTCGCTCGTACGTCAGATTGCTGACGATCAATCGTGCCGCCTTGTCAATTTCGAAGATGTCCGCGACGCATTAGTGCAGCAAAATCGGCAACTGCACAAAGCAGCCATTAACAGGAATTCGTACATCGACGGCGACTTTTGCGCTACGGATATTCAGACGATCGGAACCCGCCGCGTAATTATTTGCCCCCGCACCATGTCCGCGCAAGACGCGTACTTCATCGGCAAATGCGCGCACGATGTGATGCAGGATCAGGTGGGTGCCTTGGATTGGGAAGCAAAGGAGCCTGCAGACGTCGCGACAAATCGATTTACGTATCCGATGCATCCAGCCGCGATTCTCTTGAGCAAGGACATGGCCCCCACGACCTGGATCACAAAGTGGAGCGTGGTGCTTTCCACGTTGTTGGTGTGGGTTGCAACCAGTCTGTTGCACGATTGGAACACCCGGGCAACTCGGCAGGAGAGCGCCAAGGCAGCCACGGGCGAGAATCTCGCGACGCAAAAGTTATCCACGTATGACGAGTTTGAGGCCGCTATAGAACGTGAACATCAGTGTCTGCATCAGGCATCGGATCCGCTGGAGCCTTCGTGGTGCCAAAAGTTCCGAGCGAGTCTGCGAGGTCTTTTTCAAAACATTAAAACGGCGCTTCGCCGTGCCACATTGACGGACGAACAGGCGGAATCGCTGCTTGAGGGCGTCCTCGAATTGTACTACGAAATAGATTTGCGGAACCCGCCGCAAAGCGGCGCGGTGCATGCCGTACCAACGCCGGATCCAAAGAAGGACTCCGGGGAGGAAGCCGTTGCGGTTTGATCCACGACAGCACGCCCGACTGCGGCTTGCAATTTGCAACGGCTAATTGCCCAGCACGCCGCGCAACTTTTCTTCGGTTTCGGGGCGGCCAAGCTCGGCCTTGCCGAACCCAGTGATTGCTCCGGCTTCGACGGCCGTGGCTTGTGCATCGGCATAGTTGCTGACCAGCATCACCGGCACGCTCGAAAGCGCGGGGTCCGCCTTGATCGCGTTCAAGATTTCCAGGCCATCGCTGTAATCAGCATCGAGCTTGCGGTTGATCAGCACCAGGGAGAATGGCTCGCGCCGTAAGTGCGCGAGCGCATCCGTCGGTCCGTGCGCTTGCACCACCTCGGCACCAAACCGCGACGAGAGCAAGCGACGAATGGCCGCATGATCTGGCCCACATTGCCCAACGTCGAGTACGCGCTTGGCCATAAGTCTGCACAGCTCGAACCGGAAAAGGGAAGACTCGACTAAACAGAAACTCAAAGCATCCACAGATTTCACAGATTACGCAGGCAAGGCTCCGAGCGCCGCGCCTACGCGTCAATCTTTCCTGGATTTCTCTGCGTCGTCTGCGAAATCTGCGGATCCCATGCTCGCGCGATGACATGTCACCGCCGGTGCCTCGGACAAGCAGACTATTTGTCTTCCATGTTTTCGATCGCGAACAAGTGGGTTTTGTTGGCGATGTACATGATGTCGTTGGCCACCACCGGCGTGCTGTAGACGGAATTGCCCATGTTGTTCTCGGCCAGAATTTCCTTCTCGGGGCCGAGTTTGAACACGGTGACTTTTCCCTCTTCGTCCCCGATGTAGACCTTGCCGTCGACAATCAACGCCGAGCCCCAGGTGGCTGCGAACAGGTCGTGCGTCCAGTAGGGCTTGCCGGTTTTGGCGTTCAGACAGTGAAACAGTCCGCTGAAGTCCGACAAGTACAGCAGGTCATCCTTGATGACCACAGTGCCGCAGGTGCGATGCATGGTTTCTTCGAACTCGACTTTGCCGTTACCGTTCTGATCGAAGTCCGCGTAGTGCCAAACCACGGCCGAATTCGGATTGGGACGGGCCACTTCGCCTTGCGTCGTATCGACCGCCTGCAGACGCTTATGGGGGATGGGCGCATTGAGATTCTTGACGTTGAAGGCCAGTTCGCCGCTGACATCGCCGCGCTTCGTGGGGTCGATGCACCACAGGTGGCCGGGGCCTTCGCCGTGCTCGGGATCCTGCCCGACAGCCAGATAAACCAGGTCGTCGTACACGACCGGCGTGGCGATGATCTCGTTGCGCGTTCCACGGCCGCCGAGGATGTATTTCGATTCCTTGGGATTGGCGTCGAATTTCCACAGCATCTGGGCCTTGCCGCCCGGGGTGGCCTCGCCCAAGAAGCTGTACAGGTATCCGTCGCCGCCGGCAAACATGACCTGCGGAACACCACCCAGGATCGCGTACGTGGGGCTCGACCATTGGCCGTGCAAGATGTTCATGCCCGGCGAGCTATCTGCCCACAGCACCTTGCCGGTGTTTTTATCTACGGCCAGGAAGCTGGGAGCTTCTGGAGCTGGCAAGTTGACGTGCGACTCGTCCACGCCGTTCGAGGTGCAAACCCACAAGACGTCGCCGGTGGCCGTGATCGAGCAGCTGCACATGTTGTGCTGCGAAACACCAAGCTGCTTCATCATGTCGAGCGACCAGATGACGTCGGCCTCGTCCTTCTCAGTACTTTTCTCCGACTTGAAAGGGCCGTCGTTCTCGCCGTCGTAGAAGCCCTCGGTGTCGAGACACTGCACTTCGCCACGGCTGGTGACGAACCACAACCTTGGACCTTCCACGTACGGTGCACAGCAGATACCCTGCAGGGGCCAGTCATGGACGCGGCCCGATGCGAGCTTCTCGCTCGAATGTTGCCAGAGGAACTTGCCGTCCTCCTCGTTGAAGCACAGCAAGCAGCCCAGATCGGTCTCGGCCGGATAGCGCTTCAGCCAGCCCGCGCCATTGTTGGTGCCGACCCAGATTTTGCCGTCGGCCACCACGGGGTTGCCATAGCTCTGCGAACCGAGCTTCGAAACCCATTTAATGTTCTTGCTGCCTTCGTTTTTCCAATCGCCTGTTTTGCTGTCGAACTCGCCTGGTTCGAACTCGGCCGGAATGTTCTTGCCGATCGGCGTGTTGTTGCGAACCGACGAGCCTGCCCACTGGTTCCACCAGCGATTGCTGGTCTCCTCGCCGGCCGGCTTGGCCGGTGCTTTCGGCGTGACGGCTGCAGGGGCCTTGGCGGCCGTCTTTGTAGCTCCTTTCGCGGCTGCCGCGGGTGCCTTGGCGGCGCCCTTAGCTGGTGCCTGTTGGGCAACCAACCGCGAATGCCCACACAGTCCCAGCGCCGAAAGGGCCAGCAAAATGGCCGCGATGCGTATCGATTTCATGGTCGTTCGATCTCGAATGTGGTTATGTCCAGAGCGGGGACAGTCCCCGAAAAGTTTAGGTCAGAAGTGACTTACTTCGCCGGAGCGGGCGTCACCAAAATATTGTCGTAGAACAGTTCCGCGTTTCCGGCGTTGCCGAACAAGCCCGGACTTCCCTCAGTATTGGGGGCGTCGTCCGTGGCTTCAATCGTCCAGGCCTCTGGTTCGGGCTCGCCGCGCAGCCAGACCTTGCCTTTGAGTACGGCCTTGCCGTCGATGACGTTCGCCTGCAGCTTCATCGTGTACCAGGTGTCCGGCTTCCAGGCGAAAGGGACCGACTTCGAGAACCGGTCCAGAACGGCAGTCCACGAGCGGATCTGCAGTTGCTGGCTCGCCCCCATCAGGTCGAGCGTGTAGCGCTGCGCGATCAGTCCGATGTCGGGCATTTTGCCGACTTTCTCGGTCTTCGCCGGCGCACCGTCGGCCTTTTTGTCGGCTGATGCGTCACCCGTTGCAGCGGACCCAGCCTCGTCTTTTTCCTTGTCATCCCCTGTGGCCACTTCGGCGGCCGCGCGGGCATCAATGAATGCGATGCTGCCGCGGACGTCGGCCTGAATGGCATAGTCGTGCAAATTCGTGGGGCCCATCCAGCTTTGGCTGCGCGTCCCCTTGGGGATCGTTGTAATCTTGGCAATTACGTGCTCGCCATCGAGATCGCGCGGCACGTGGCGGTAGCGAGCGCCGACCCAGGTGACCGGCACCTGGTCGTCGTTGAAGTCGAATTTCCACGGCAATGGCGGCTCGATCCGCACGCGGGCCGTGCCGGCGAGATCGCCTACCTTGGCCGTCACGGTCGCGGCCGAGTGGGCCTGAGGAGTACCCGCCACGAACAGCCCTTGCGGGTTGATCTCGGCGGCGCCTTCGACCGTATATGCGGCGACAGACTCTTGGAGCAACTGGCCGATCGCGTTGAAGACGCGGGTCTTGTACTGCACCTTCTCGCCCGGCTTGACCAACGCCTCGGCCGGCACGACTTGCACCAAGGCTGGCTTGGTATCAGTCACCGCGGCCTCGGCTATTGGCGCCGGCTGAGGATCAGACGTCGGCTTGGCATTGGGCGTGCCGATGCAATACATGAAAGACGTCGAGGGCAGATAGATCCGGCCATGCGAAACGGCCGGCGACCCGTAAATCTCCTCGCCGTTGGGGAAGCGTTGCCGCTGCGAAATCTTGACGCCGTTTTCGGTTGGAGTCAGCACGTGCCAGGCGCTGGTGGTGCAGGCAAAAATCTTGCCGTCCGCATAGACGGGACTGGCGCGTGTAATCGTGCCGAGCAGCCGCTGCCGCTTGCCGATCTCTTCGCCCGTCGCCGCGTCAAGCACGTAGACGATGTTCGAGTCGTCCAGGCCATAAAGACGCCCATTTAGAAGGAGCGGCGAGCTTTTGCCGATCATCACTTCCTTGCGGCGCCATTTCTCGTTTGTTTTGGTGATGTCGCCGGACCCTATGGCGCTGTATGCGCCTATCGCGCCCATCGTGCTGTCGTCGTGGTTTTCTTCGCTTTGACCCATATAGACGATGTCGTGATCGACCAATGGCGAAACGTTCATGCCACGCAGCGAAAAACGGAAATTCCAAACGGGTTTGCCCGTGCGCGGCTGGAGGGCCCATACCGAGCCATCGCCCGAGCCGAAGATCATCAGCGGCTGCCCCTGCACTACGGCCAAAAAGGGAGTGCTGTAAGTTGTATCGTCGGGCAGCGGACGGGTACCGTTAATCCACACCAGTTCGCCGGTTGTCTTATTGAAAGCCATAAAGCGGTGGACCGGGCGGGCCAGGTCGCCCCAACCCGTCGTCACGGCGCTGATGATCGCCAGGTCTTCGAATATCACGGGCACATTCGTGCGGCCTCCATAGGTGCTCAGCAGGCCGAACTCCTCGCTCAGCGAGTGCGACCAGAGAGTCTTGCCCGTGTCACCGTCGATGCATTGGAAATATCCGCAGACACCCATCGCATAAATGCGCCCAGTGGTGGGGTCTCCCACGCAGCAGCTCCAGGCGACGCGGGTGTCGGGCACGTCCGACAAAAAGACGTTGAATTTGTTTTCCCACAACACCTTTCCGGTCGCGGCGTCCGCGCAAATTACCTTTTCGCCTTCGTCGTGGGTGGCGGGATCGCTACTGGCCAGTGTGTACAGCTTGCCGTGCATCACGATAGGCGTGCTACGGGTGCGCAACTCGGCATTCTTCCAGAGCACGTTTTGTCCGGTGGCCGCATCCCACTTATCCGGCAATCCGGTCTCGCGTGAGATGCCATTCTGCTCGGGCCCGCGCCAATTGGGCCAGTCGAGCGGATCGACCTTCTTTAGGGCGGGTGCCGCGCTTTTGGCCGCAGCCGTGGCGACCGCTGGGGCAGCCTGCGCGGGTTTGCCCTTGGCAGGCGCGGCGGCCTGCGGCTTGGCTTTCGCCTTGGGCGCCGTTTGGGCTGCCAGGCTGTGCCCCGAAGCCAGCACGGCTCCGGCAGTGGCAATGCACGTCAATAGGCTGGCGTAGGAACTAGCTCGCATGGGAAAGGCTCTCAGAGGCCGGGTTGTCCGGATCGGGCAGGGCGGGTTCAGCAAGCGCGCCACGAATCGAGCGCACCAGTGACCACGAATCATGATCGTTCGAGGGCATGTGGTTTAGCGGTCGCAGCCGCTTTAAGGATAAGGCACCTTGAAACGCCGGGCAAGCCGGCCGGGGGCATTGGACACCGTCATGCTCGCTGGCTGGATACGTCCCCGGGATGCTAGTTCCGGGATCGTGGATGCGTCGGGCCAACCCCCCGCGTAATTCATACGTTGCGCAGCGTCCCCAGGCACGTATGCCTTACGGCCAATTGACATGCCGCGACAGCAACATCCCCCGATCCGCGTCCACAACTGGCCCGATCTGTTGCGCTAGTCCGCATCAGGGTCAGGTACGGGCGTGGCCCCAGGAGGCGGGGTGCCGCCGCCCGAACGGATATAACCGCTGCGCGCGCGGGCGTAGTCCGCCGGGGTTGGTTCGTCTTCCACCGTTATGCCCCCGGTGACCGCGGCCTGGAACATGCGCTCGAGATAGCTGCGGCACCATCCGCAGCCGGTGCCGGCGCCGAAGCAATCGCTCAACTGGCCGGCGCGGCGCGGTTTCTCGACGCGCAGATAATTGACAAGCTTGCGCTTGGTAACGTGAAAACAGAGGCAAACTTCGTCGTCGAGATCCATGGCCGATTGTGGTTACTCCGTAGCCGTGGCCAATCGCAAGGCGATGCGGCAGGCCTGCCGAAACATGACCAGATCCAGTTGCTCTGTGACCATGTGTGCGTGCAACTGTCCGCAGCCCAGCGTCACGGTAGGTATGCCGCGGGCCGTAAGCCAGTTGGCGTCCAGCCCGCCGTTAGAGACAAAATGAAATGGCTCGCCCCCGGTTGCGCGCACGGCGGCTTCGGCCGCTTGAATAGACGGCTCCTCGGCCGACAAGCGAAACGATTCGTAATCCTGCCGGCTCTCGCAAGTGACCTTGCCATGGGCGCCGACGATGTTGCGCACTTCGCTTGCCGCTTTGTGAAATGCTTGTTCAATGGCGTCGCGAATGACGCGGCGGAAGACCGGGTTGTGGCTGCGGGCCTCGGCCTTTAGCTCGACGCGATCGGTGACGACGTTCGTGGCGGCGCCTCCTTGGATGACGCCGATATTGCTGGTGCCGCGCTCTCCCTCCTTGCGGACATCACCCAGCCAGCCGCCCCGTTCGAGATCCGCGATGGCCAGCCCCGCGATCGTGATGGCACTAACGCCTTGCTCGGGTGCGCCGCCGGCATGGCTGGCAATACCTTCGACGATAATCTGAATTCGATAAGCGCCGGTCGCGCCGATGGTGAGCTTGTCCGCCGGTCCACCGTCCCAGTTGAAGGCCAGTTTCGGCTGGCCGAGAAGAGCCAGATTGGCATGCCGCGCGCCGAACAGGCCAACTTCCTCCTGTACGGGCCACAGAAACACCAAGGGGGGATGCGGTAGCCGCCTCCGCAAGATCTCGAGCGCCGCGGTCAGAATCACGGCACAACCGGCCCGATCATCGGCACCCAGTCCGGCATGCTTGGCCGCTGAGTGGACAACTTGCCCCTTCACAACCGGTTTCGAGCCGACACACAAAGGGACCGTGTCCAGGTGTGCCATCAACAGGCGGCGCGGACCGCGCATGATGCCCGGCATTCGAAAAACCAGATTGCCGATTTCACCATCGAGCGGCGTGTGACGATGTGCGTGATCGCTACGGATGGCCGAGGCCGGCGCGCCGGCGCGCCGCAGTTGGTCGACGATATAGTCCCGCACGCCACGTTCTTCGCCACTGCGGCCGGGAATGGCCATCAGCGCCAGCACCAACTTTTGGGCGGCGCGTAGATCGGGCTCCGGTCCGGCGGTCACGGTTTTTCCAGTTGACGGCGTTCCGGATAAAGGCTTCACGGCGCGTCCGGACGTGGCGCGCTTCGATTTTTTCCTTGCCGTACTCATCGCCGGCCTCGCAATCTGCTGTTGGCAATACACCTCGGACGTCTTGCCACGGCGCCCACTGGTTCTATCCTACCGTTTAGCGAGGGCGTGCCCCAGTCGCCGCCTGGCCTATAGCGCAGCGCTTTCTACAGTCTCTTTGGCGTGTGACCGATATGCGATTCTTTTTGGCCGGCATCATGCAGGGTTCGCAACTCGGGGCCGTGATCCACGACCAGGACTACCGCGCGCGACTCAAGGTGCTGCTACAGGAGCATTTTCCTGAGGCCGACATCTACGATCCGTTGGCCGACCACGGCAACTCGCTGGATTACGACGACGATCGTGGGCGACAGGTGTTTTTGCACCACAATGATCTTTCGGCCAAGGTCGACGTGCTGGTGGCATTTGTGCCCGAGGCCTCGATGGGGACTGCCATCGAAATGTGGCAGGCTTATCGCGCTGGCCGGGCGGTGGTCACGATCAGCCCTTTAGCGCTGAATTGGACCGTCCGTTTTCTCAGCCACGCGTTATATGCGACGTATGACGAGTTTGCCTTGGCGGTTGCCAACGGATCGCTCGGCCGGCGGCTGGAGGAGGTTCTGGATCCCGGCATCGCCGGACGTGCCGCGCGATAGCAGTTCGCTTGGCAGGCCAGTTGTAGCGATTCTGGCGATCCTGTGGCGACGAATGATGCCCCGTCGAACGCCGAGATTCGGCTTGTTTGCCACGTCTCGGTGCGAGGCCTATATACCTTACGAGCGGAACGCTCGTGCGGGCCGTACGCCGCGCCGTCCACGGCGGGCTGCGCAGGCAACCGTGCCACGATTATGTCCGCGAAACGAATCAATCCCTGATTTTTTGATACACCACATTCAAGCGAGGAATCTTGTCATGTCCACCGGACTCAAAGGACCGTCGGAGCTGATTCGCCACGAACTAGAGACCATGAAGTCGGAATGGTATTGGTTCTTGCTGCTTGGCATTCTGCTGATCGTGGGCGGCACGCTGGCCATCGGCTACTCGGTGTTTGCCACACTCGTCGCAGTGACTTTCTTCGGCATCTTGTTGGTCGTCGGCGGCGGGGCACAGATTCTGAGCGCTTTTTGGGCTGGTCAGTGGAGCGGCTTCCTGTTGTCGTTGCTGGCCGGCATCTTGTATGTCGTCGTCGGCGGCATGATGGTTGCCCGGCCTTTTGTGGGCGCCGAAGCTCTCACGTTGTTGGTCGGCTCGTTCTTCCTCGTGGGCGGTATTTTCCGCGTCGTCACCGCCATGACATTGCGACTGCACCACTGGGGCTGGATCCTGCTGAACGGTGTGGTGACCTCGCTATTAGGATTGATCGTGCTGGCAGAATGGCCGAGTTCGGGCCTGTTTGTGATTGGCCTGTTCATCGGCATCGACATGCTGTTCAACGGTTGGACCTGGGTCATGCTCAGCCTTGGGTTGCGCAGCCTTCCCAAGGCCGCCTAAGGATGGACTGAGGCACTACGAGAATCTGCGGCGACTTCCCTTACTGCGCCGACGTCGGCGGCTCGCTGGGAAACTGCTCGGCCAGAAAGGCGTCGATCGCGCCCGCGACAGGGCGCGTCGACACCGTGCGCATGAACCCTGTGCGTGCCGGCGAGGCGCTGTTTGGTGCGGACTGGGAGCCATCGACGAGCGCTACGCGGACGGCGTGATCGGCGAAGGCCACCACGGCTGTCTTGCCGCCTTCGTCGAACTCGACGGCATATTTCCAAAGGGGCGGCCGATCGCCGGGCGGCTCATCCCAGGCAAAGCTGCGGTCATGGATCAGGCCCTGGCGGATGTGCGAAAAGCCGCGTGCCTGGCTTACATCGCGCTCCGCGGTCGCCACATAGCGCAGTCCATCAATGACGAACTGCCGTTGGGCACTCTCCGGTTCCGCCGTCTTGGGCTCCGCCGCATCTGGCGCCACGGCCAACAGGTAGGCGCGGGCCGCGGGAGCGCGCAGTATCAGTTCCGCGGCCGGGCTGCCCCACAACGCCAGCGGGCGTTCTTGCAGCCGGGCATAGTAGATCCAACTGACGAAGGCCGCGGCGACGGAAAAGCAAAAAACGCCCAGAATCACGACCTTGCCCGACACCATCGGTCCGGCGTCGGCTTGGATTGGTGGGACGCGATCGGGTGAAGTCATGCGGAACTCGAATTCAGCTGATGGCGCCGCAGCGACGCAATTCGGCCAGTTTCGTATCGTCGTAACGGAGCCATTCCTGCAGCACGGCGTCTGTATGCTCGCCGATCTCGGGGGGCGCGGTCGCCTGCCGCGGCGGTTCTCCCTGCCAGTGTACGGCTGATCCCAATACCGAATAGCTGCGCCCCTGCCGATCGACGACCGGCAGGACCATTTGGCGGGCGGCGACTTGCGGAGTGGCCAGCGCTTCGTCTACTGCCAGCACGGGACCATGCGGCAAACCGATCGTGGCTAGCAACTGTTGCCAGTGGCGCGTCGTTCTTGCCCGCACCAGCGGTCGCAGCAAAGTCAACAGTTCGTAGCGGTGCTCGACGCGCTGGGCATTCTTTTGAAAGCGCGCGTCGGTCGACCAGTCCGTATGGTCGACGGCGGCGCAAAATTTGCGCCACTGGTCATCCGTGCCGACGCCGATGACCAGATGGCCGTCTGCCGTCTCGAAGGTCTCGTAGGGGACGATCTGGGGATGCGCGTTCCCCCAGCGCTGTGCTCTTTCACCCGTTACGAGCACGCTCTGGGCAACATTCACCAGACTGGCCAGCGTGCAGTCGGCCAGCGCCAGATCGAACGCCCGACCGGGTTGACCCCGCTCGCGGGCGTACAATCCTGTCAGAGCGCTCAATGCGGCGTAAAGTCCCGTGAGCACGTCGGCGATTGCCACTCCCACCTTCAGCGGCGGGCCCTCCGGCTCTCCCGTGATCGACATCAAGCCCATTCCAGCTTGGGTCACCAGGTCGTAGCCGGGCACCTCGGCCAGCGGGCCGGTGCGGCCAAAGCCCGAAATGGAGCAACTAACCAATCGGGGGTTGATGCTGGCCAGTCGATCAACGGTAAGGCCGAACTCGCGCAAAGCGGCCGGCAGGAAGTTTTCGACCAGGACATCGGCCTCGCGTAGCAGATCGTCGACTACCGAACGCGCGGCAGGGTTTTTCAGGTCGAGTGCCAGCGAACGCTTGCCGCGATTGCAGGAGAGAAAGTAGGCGCTGGGACCCTCCCCCCCCAGAAACGGCGGTCCCCAGGCACGCGTGTCGTCACCGATGCCGGGCCGCTCGATCTTGACGACGTCGGCCCCCAGGTCCGCCAGCAGCTGCGTGCAAACCGGACCTGCCAAGACCCGCGACAAGTCGAGGACTTTCAGTCCGGCGAGCGGGTAGGCGCGATCGTTCATAACGGCCCAAAAGACGGAACATCGAGGTTCAAAGGCGGGGCGTCGAGCAGTGGCGACGGGCAGACCGTCGCCGCGGCCGGCGAGTACTTCCCAGCGCCAAAGCGGCAAGTATACTACTGCGCACCAAGCCGCGACTATGCCCGCGTTTGTCGCACCGTTTCTCTCGTTGCAACCATTTGGCACCCTTATGCCGAACGCCTTCGATCCCTATCGCGAAGCACTGGTCGTCGAGACCTCGACCGTCTGGCCCGACGAATACGACTCTTGGGAACCGGCCCAGCGGGAACAAGTCGAAGCACGCCTTCACGCTGAACCCCAGGCGGCTGCCGATATGGACTATGTCCGCCTGCACACGGGTTTTTGCCGCCAGATCACCGTCACGCCGGCCGACATCGATCGCGTGAAGTAGATCGGACCTCGAAACAAGCCGCAACAAATGCTGCCGGCACGCGGGCCACGCTACGGCGAACCAGGCACGACGTTCTGGCCTGGGCAGCCCCCCTATGGCGATCTACAGTGGGACTCTGGGCCAAATTCCAGCCCGGAGTCTGACTGCTGTCGGGGCTAGTCTCGCTTTCTTTTTGATTTCGGAGCACACAGCACGTGAGCCGTGCGACAACCATTGTTGAAGTTGCGCTCGCCGAGCGCACCTATACGATCGAGATCGGCACGGGCAATCTCAGCGAAGCCGGCCGCTTTGTCGACGAGCGGATGGCCCCGTCGCACTTCGCATTGATCACAGACGATAACGTGGCAGATCGCCATGCGCGCCCGGTGGCCGAAAGTCTCGCCGAGAACGCCGACGTCGACATTCTCTCTGTAGAAGCTGGCGAAACGGCCAAGAGTATCGCCACGGCCGAGGTGCTGTGGCAAAAATTGCTCGAAGTCGGCGCCGATCGCGGCACCGTCGTGGTGGCCGTGGGCGGGGGGGTCGTGGGGGATCTGGCCGGCTTCGTCGCGGCCACATTCGCACGCGGATTAGCCTTCGTGCAGATTCCGACCACGCTCCTGGCCCAGGTCGATAGCTCGGTCGGCGGCAAGGTGGGTGTCAACCTGCCCGGCGCAAAAAATATGGTGGGCGCCTTTTGGCAACCACGCGGCGTGTTGATCGACACAGCCGTGCTCGCGACGCTGCCCGAGCGTGAATATCGCGCCGGCCTGGCCGAGGTGGTGAAATACGGTGTGATTCTCGACGCCGAATTCTTCAGCTATCTAGAGTCACACGTGACCGAATTGCAAGCCCGTCAGGACGACGTGCTACGGCAAGTAGTTGCACGCAGCTGCCAGCTCAAGGCCGACGTGGTCAAGGCGGACGAACGCGAGGAAACGGGACTACGGGCAGTCCTCAATTACGGACATACGTTTTGCCACGCGTTCGAGACGTTGACCGGTTATGGCCAACTGTTGCATGGCGAGGGAGTTTCCATCGGCATGACCTGTGCCGCACGACTTGCCGAGCGCTTGGCACGCGTCGACGGAGCATTTGTGCGTCGGCAATTCGAACTACTCACTGCGTTAGGGCTGCCGACGGTGGCCCCGCCACTGGATGCCGACGAAGTGTTGGCAGTGATGGCCCGCGACAAAAAGGCGGCCGCCGGAAAGCTCCGCTTCGTGCTACCCACTCAGTTAGGGCACGTCGAGCTTGTCGGCGGCATTGCCGAATCCGACGTCCGCGCGGCGCTCGACTCGGACTAAGTCGGTCACTGCCCGATCAAGTGTTCGATCGGAAAACTTGTTTCCACGGAAGGGACCCAATTCATGCGATCGAAGGTGCAGTTGATCGTGGGAGTTCTGCTGGGATGCCTCTTGTCCGCCGCATGGACGTCGCTCTCTCACGAACGTGCGACGGCGGCCGTTGAGTCGGCCCCGGCCGCGGCCCACGAGCACGCGGAGTCCGACAACGAAGAGCTGGCCGCGATGTACGACGCCGATCAGGCGGACCGGCGGCCGATGATGCAGGGGGATTGGCCCACGGACCGGTGGACGATCGGTCGCCTGCTCGCGCGTGATGTCTTGCGCCAGGCGCGGCTGATGACGCTGTACAAGGGAGGCGCCCTCTGCACCGGCAACGACTACTATCATGCGGCGATGATCTTGCAGCACTCGCAACGTCCGGATGGCTTTCTGCTGGCCCACGAATTCTGCGTCGTGGCTATTGCCAAGGGGAACAAGCGCGCCTTGTGGCTGGCGGCCGCCACGGAGGATCGTTTCTTAATGAACATCAAGCGACCACAGCGGTTTGGAACTCAATATTGCACGGTCGCCGATGGGCCGATGGCGCTCTACCGTGTAGAGCCGGGAGTGACCGATGCCTTGCGCAAGGAATTGCACGTGCCGAGTTTGGCCGAGGGTAAGGAGCTAGAGGCTAAATTCCAGAAGTTATATCCCGGCAAAAGATAGCCACTCTTTCTGCGACGCTACTTTTCTAGCGTCCGTCGCGAGACTACGCTAACGTGCCTGTACTTCTCACTGCCGCGCGTTTTTGGGGCTGCCACTTTTGAGCGACACGAGCGACGTGACCCGCGGTGCTGGGAGGGATCAAACGTCGCAGGACGAGGACCTCATTGGCGCGCTCCGTTTGGCGATGGTCTCCGGGATCGGACCGCGGCTGACCGTTGCGCTCCTCGAACGATTTGGCACGGCCGCGGCCGCGCTCGCAGCGGCTCCCAGCGAGCTGCGCGATGTCCCAGGGATCGGCAGCAAGCTGAGCACCGCCATCGCGCGGGCGCCGAACCGCCAGGACGCCGAGGACGAAATCGAACGCTGCCGGCAGGCGGGCATCTCGATTCTCACCCCGCAGGCGGCCGGCTACCCGCGGCTACTTCGCGAGATACATGACCCTCCGGCGGTGCTGTTCGCCCGCGGAACGATCGAAGCGCACGACGCGCTGGCCGTTGCCATCGTTGGTTCCCGGCATGCCACGCAGTACGGCGTTGCCCAGGCAGAACGGTTGGCGGGCAGTCTGGCGCAAGCCGGACTCACCATTGTGAGTGGACTGGCGCGCGGCGTCGACGCGGCCGCACATCGCGGCGCGCTGGCGGCCGGGGGCCGTACGATCGCCGTGCTGGGATCCGGACTAGCGAATATCTATCCGCCTGAGCACGTGCAATTAGCAGACGAAGTGGCCGACGGCGGAGCGCTATTGAGCGAAGCGCCGCCTCGCACGCAGCCCACCAGCGGCGCCTTCCCGCAGCGCAACCGATTGATCAGCGGCCTTTCGTTGGGTGTGATTGTCGTCGAAGCTTCCATCCAATCGGGCGCGCTCATCACGGCCCGGCATGCCACTGAGCAGGGTCGCGATATTTTCGCCGTGCCGGGACGAGTCGATAGCCGCGTCTCGCACGGCTGCCATCGACTGATCCGCGACGGCGCAAAGCTGGTCGAAACAGCCGACGACGTACTCGAAGAATTAGGTCCTTTGGTCGAGGCCACCTCGGACGCTGCCGGCCAGAGCGTGCATCATCCGGCCGAACTACTGCTCAACGAACTCGAGCGCCAAGTGCTGGCCGCCGTATCGGCCGAGGCGACGACGATCGATCACGTGGTCGCCACCTCAAAGCTGCCGACGCCCCAAGTACTGGCAACCTTGAGCGTCCTCGAAATGCGCCGGCTCGTGCGCCGCGTGAGCGGCAATCGAGTGGCTCGGGCGTGATGGGCTCGCGTGGTCCAAGGCACCCTAAACGACCTGCCGCTCGCCGTCATTCTTCCGCGATCGCGATGCGCTCGGCGATGGGCGGGTGGCTGTGGAATAACATCACCGCCAGGCGAGGCGGATCTGGGTCGTCCTTGTTTAATTTTGCCAGCTTGCGAAAGGCAGAGATGTAAGCCTCGCGCAGCCCGGTCTTCACCAGCGCGAAGCGATCGCACTGCCGCTCGAATCGCCGGCTGGCCACATTTTGCAACGGTCCTAGCACCAGCGAAAACGCCCCCAACACAAACATCAGCATCGGCAGCGCGTACACTGGCATCTGTCGTGGATCGTAAACGCTGGGCCCGATCCACAACGCCAGCGCACGGTCGCAGATCCAGAATCCCACCAAGCTATAGACGAAACCCAGCGCCATGAGCTTTGGGATGTGGCGATAGACGTGGTGGCCAATCTCATGGGCGAACACGACCTCGATTTCGTCAAGCGTGAAACCATCGAGCAGCGTATCCCCCAACAGCACGCGTCGTGTGCGCCCCAAGCCGGCCAGCATGGCGTTGGCCTTGGACGTCTCGTCGCTGAGGACCATGCGGTACACGCCCTCGATCGATAATCCGGACTCCGCTGCCAGGTTTGAAACCCGGTCGGCGATCTCGGGCCGGTCGAGCCGCTCGATTTTGTAAAACAGCGGAAGAATCAGTACCGGCGCCAGTTGGCCCAGCACGACGCTCAGCAAGAAGAATCCCACGGCCGCGGCTACCCACCACCAGGTACCGACGTACCAGAACAGCGCGTACATCGCCAGAACGATGGCCGCACCGAAGAGCGCGGCCAGCGAAAATCGCTTCAGGTGCCGCGCCACCCAATGCCCGAGAGATTGTCGGCTGAGACCGAAGCGATGTTCGATCACGTGGCCAGAGAACCAAGCCAACGGGAATGATGCGCACTCGTGTGCGGCCATCATGATTCCGTACAGGGCGAGCAATCGCAGCGTGGGCGTGGATATTCGCGTGGCCAACCAGCCGTCGAGTGGCACCGCGGCCAAGAGGGCGAAGAGGCTCAAAAAAATCAGGTCGACTGCCGCGTCTGCCAAATCGAGCCCCAACTGCCAGCGACCGTAAAGCTTGGCTTCGGCCAGCTGCGCGGGCGACATTACTTGCTCGGATGTCTTTGCGACCCCGTCTGGGTGTCCGACTGGCGAATCCAAGGGGCTATTTGTTTCCGTCGAAGACTCATCAGACACGGCAAGTTTCTCCCTCGAGCTGCTGCCTGGCGCCGGCAGAAGCCGCCTGAGATCTGTCCAATTGCGCGGGAAAGGCCCCGCACTCCCCGCGTGCAAAACCTAACGCCGACATGGCTTAAGTCAAGGATCGCGATCGTTGCGGCAGTCGCGATGAACGGTCGCGCCGTCGTCGTGCGCGTGACCGGCCGTGGGCAGTGCGCCCACGCTGTGACGGGTCACAGGAAGAGGGTTCGGGTGGTCCTACCGGTTCTATCAGCCGGCGCTTGACCCCCGTACCGAACGCTAATTAAGCTAAATACTTATCTCGTCCCTCCAGGGAGCCGGCGTCTCACTTCCAGACTATCCGGCCACGATGACGACAGAGAAGCGATTCCATGCTGCACGTCTGCGCATTTAGATCATCCTCGGTGTTTGTCGGGCTATTGGCCTTGGCACTTGCGTCGGGCAGTCCCTCGTACGCCCAGCCGGCGACGCCAGCCCGGACGGCCGCCGCTAGCGCCGCACGACCGACGCGACCGAAGTTCCGGCCCTTGGCCCCCGGCGTGATGACGACCGTGGATCCGCAACGACAGACGGCCGAAGGATCGAGTCGGCATAATGCGATCGAAATCCTCACGGCTGATCCGACCTACGGCGAGCGCGAGTGGTCGGAAGGAAAATCCCCAGCGCGCGATACCGTATTTCGACGCGACATCTGGTCTTTGGAATTTGCCTTCAAGCCGATCCGGTTTGTACACATTGACGAGCCGTCGCCCGATGGTCGCATGCAGCGCAAGCTGGTCTGGTATCTGATGTACTCGGTGAAGAACGCCGGCAGCGAGCCGGTCCGATTCTTTCCCGAGTTCGTGCTGGTGAGCAAGGATACCGGCAAGGTCTACCCATCGCGATTGATACCGTTGGCCGTGCCGCTGATTCGCAAGCGCGAGGACGCCAATCGGCCGCTTTTGAATACGGTCGAGGTGAGCGGCAAGATCGCCCCCACGCCCAAAGGCCAGGATCCCACAATCTGGGGCGTGGCCACCTGGGAGGACATCGATCCTAGTACCGACTATTTCGCAATTTTTGTGCAAGGGTTGACCAACGCCTACCAATGGACAGACCCACCGGGAGTGTTCCAGCCGGGGGATCCGCCCGGCAAGGGACGAGAGTTCTTCGCCAAAACCCTGATTCTCAATTTCTGGCGTCCTAGCGACAAAGAGGAAGAACACGAGGGAGAAATCCGCTTCGAGGACTACTCTTGGGCGTATGGCCAATTGACGCCGCAAGGATTTATCGCTAAAAAACCCGATCCGGCCCCTGCGGCGGTCCCGGCTGAACAGCCAGCTGAGGAACCTGCCGGGGCCGAAGAAAATCCCTAAGGCTCTACGACGCAGGACAGCAGACGAACCTGTCCGACGTCCCGGATGCCCCCCCGAGGAGACGCAAGTCATGGCACATAAAAAAGGTCAGGGTTCCAGCCGCAACGGTCGTGATTCCAACGGCCAGCGACGTGGAATCAAGAAATACGGTGGCGAGCAGGTCATCGCTGGCAACATTCTGGTGCGCCAGGTAGGCACCCGTTACCAGGCGGGCCGCGGCGTAGGTCAAGGCAAGGACTACACGCTCTTCGCCCTGATCGAGGGAATTGTGACGTTCGACCGTGGTGGACGTCGAGTGAGCGTCCTGTCCGCAGCTTCGTAGCAGCCGCTCGATCTAGTGATTCACGCGGGGACGGTCCATGTCGGGTCGTTCCCGTTTTTTTTGGTAGACATTCGTGCCCCCGCGCCGTGGGGCGCGGCGCGTTGTCTGGCCCTGGCGACGACGCATAGCCGACCAATGTGCGTTCGTCCTTTGCTCAGCGATCGTCTCTTGCCTCGTACTACTGCGGTTCGCGCGTCGGCCACTCCGGGCGTCTTTACATGTTTGTAGATCGAGTGAAGATTCAAGTCGAAGCAGGCAAGGGAGGAGACGGCTGCCTCAGCTTTCGCCGCGAGAAGTTCGTTCCGCACGGCGGACCCGACGGCGGTGACGGCGGCGACGGCGGCAGCGTCATCATCGAAGCGCGCGACGGCGTCAACAACCTGGCCGCGCTCACGCACCGCTTTCATTGGCGCGCCGAAAGTGGGCAGGCCGGTAGCGGCTCGAACCGGCACGGCCGTAGCGCCGAAGACATGCTATTACTTGTGCCCCCTGGCACCGTGATCATCGACGCTGCGGGCGGATTCATCATCAAGGACCTGACGCGCGCCGGCGAACATGTCACCGCGGCGGCCGCAGGGCGCGGTGGCAAGGGCAACCTGCATTTCAAATCTTCGACCAATCGCGCCCCGCGAGAATGGACCAAAGGGCAGCCGGGCGAGATACGAGAAATCGTGCTCGAACTGAAGGTCATTGCCGACGTGGGATTGGTCGGCAAACCCAATGCGGGCAAGAGCACACTCCTCAGTCGATTGTCTCATGCGCGTCCGCAGATCGCGGCCTATCCTTTTACGACCAAGTATCCCAACCTGGGAATCGTAAAACTCGACGCTGAGCGGTCGTTTGTCATGGCTGACCTGCCCGGTCTGATCGAGGGCGCACATGACGGCGCCGGGCTGGGCCATGAGTTTCTTCGTCATATCGAACGCGCCGGCATCCTGGTACACCTGGTCGAGCCGATGCCGGCCGATGGCAGCGATCCGCTGGCGAACTATCTGGCCATCCGTCACGAGTTAGAGCTGCACGACGTGCAACTGGGCCAACGCCCCGAGATCGTCGCGATCTCCAAAAGTGAGTTGCCGGGCGCAGAGGACATCCGTCAGCAATTGTGCGAACACTTGGGACGCGATGTTCTGGCGATGTCTGCCGTCACGGGCCAGGGCTTGGACAAGCTGCTGGCCGCGATTACACGACAACTAGATGCGCAGCGTACTCCGGAGACGACCGCATGAGCGCCGCAAGCAATGCGCCGCTTGTCGCCGTCGATGTGGGCAACAGCCGCGTGAAGCTCGGTCTGTTTACGACGATCGACGGCCAACCGCTTCCCACGCCCACCAGCACTCTGGACATCGGACCGGCGCCCGAGGAGCTCGATCGTATCCGCGGCTGGCTTGCTACGCTTGCGGTGACAGAGCCTTCCTGGTGGATCGGCAGCGTGCAGCGCGAAGTTGCCGGCCGACTCGTCGGCTGGCTGCGCAATGAAGGGGCCGCGCGGATCACGATGATCGCCTCCGGTGATTTGCCCCTGACGGTGGCACTGGCGCGGCCCGACAAGGTGGGCATCGATCGACTCCTGGATGCCGTGGCGACGAATCGTTTGCGTCGGCCCGGCGAGCCGGCCATCGTGGCGGATTTGGGCACGGCGATCACGATTGATCTGATCTCGCCCGACGGTGCCTTTCTCGGCGGCGCCATTATGCCGGGCATCGCCACCAGCGCGCGAGCGATGCACGAGTTCACCGACCTGTTGCCGCTGGTCGAGATGTGGAAGCTGGGCGAACCTCCATCCCCCTTAGGCACAGCCACGGCCGAAGCCATGAAGGCCGGGCTCTATTGGGGCGCGGTCGGAGGTGTGCGTGAGTTGGTCGACCGCCTGGCCGAGGGCTTGCCTACGCGGCCGCGACTTTTCCTCAGCGGCGGCGCGGCACCTTCGGTGGCCCGGCTGTTGTCGGAGGATGCCCTCTATGTTCCGCACTTGACGCTGGCCGGCATTGCTTTGACTGCGGCACAGTGATTGTTGAACGACCGATCCCGCGCGGAACGTGCGCGTTCAAAGACGATTGGGCAGTGATGTCAGCGTTCAGTCCTCATGTCTCGGATCGCTTCACGATGCATTCGGCCAACCAGCTCGCGATCTGCGTGTTGACGCCGCCCGGACGTGGTGCCGTGGCAACCGTGGCCTTGGCTGGTGCCGATGCCGCGGCGGCGTTGGGGCGGTTCCTTCGTGCTTCCTCGGGACGGTCTGCCAGCGAATTACTCGTGGAAAGGGTTTATCACGGGCGCTGGGCTACCGAGTTGGGGGAAGAACTTGTCGTCTGCCGCACGGCCACCGACGCGTTCGAGATCCACTGCCACGGTGGTCCGAGTGCCATTAAATCGATTACGGAGAAATTGTCGGCCGCCGGAGCGACGGAAATCGGCTGGCGGAATTGGACAACACGGTACGCTGTCGGCGCCATCGAGCACGATGCATTCGTGGCTTTGACTACCGCGCGCACCGAACGTGCGGCAAGTGTCTTGCTTGACCAGTGGCAGGGCGCGCTGCGGCAAGAACTGCGCGGCATTGTGGCTGATTGCGGTCTGCGTGACGTTGCACGCGCGCAGGATCGCTTGCGCGAATTGGCCGGCCGAGTGTCGCTTGGGCGGCGGCTTACCAGACCCTCGCAGGTCGTGTTGGCGGGTCTTCCCAATGTGGGCAAGAGCAGCCTTATCAACGCCTTGGTTGGGTACGAAAGAACGATCGTCTTTGACGAGCCTGGCACTACGCGTGACGTAGTCACTGCCGAAATTGCCGCCGATGGCTTGCCGATCGTGCTATCGGATACCGCTGGCCTGCGTCCTAGTGACGATCCGCTAGAGGAAGCTGGCATGCGTCTGGCTCGCGAACGTTTGGCGTCGAGCGACGTCATCATCTTGGTTTTCGACGCCAGCACACCACCGTCGATCGATGACCAGCAGTTGCACGATCAATGGCCGAACGCAATCGTCGTAAAGAATAAGTGCGACTTATTAACACGCGAGCCTGTTAGTGGCGGGCCAGGAGAAGTTCGCACCAGTGCCGTGACGGGCCAGGGAATCGGCGAATTGCTGCAAGCGGTCAGCCAGCGCCTCGTTGCCCACTGGCCGTCGGCCGGCGCCGCCGTTCCCTTCACGGAAGAGCAAGCGTTGGCAATTCGTCAGGCGCTCGCTGCTCTTGGCCGCGGCGATAGCGAGCTAGTAACCGGTGCGCTGACAGTGCTGCTAGCGGCGCCACCAGGATCTCTCTAGGCGCAAGCAGCTTCGCCGCTATACTCACCCAGCTTTTCACGGCGATTTCGTGTCGCCCGGCGGCGCGAGGTCCCTGTCGGCGCACGCGCAAGACCACGTTTCCTTGTGCGGTCGGGCGCGGCGGCGACGCACTTTGTCGTTAGTCGTTTCCGGCGTGCAGTCGTTACGTCATCCGCAGCACGATAGTCGCGTGTTGCGTTAATTGTTCAGACGCCGCGTGAAACGCACAGATACGTCCGAGCTTCCAGAGAAGGAGAAGTGTGTCATGCGTTCGACACTCATTCGCTCGTGGCTGATTCTCATCGGGGGAATCTGCGCTTTGTTGATGGGGAGCATTAGCACTCTCGCGCGCGACAAGGCACCGGCTCCAAGCCCAACCCCGGCTGTACAGGAAGAGGATGAGGCAGACTCGGACGAAGCCCCGGCGCCGGAACCCGAGCCTGAAGGCGCCGCCGAGTCATCGAATGACGATCCTCCCGCAGTTCCAGAAACTGTGATGGAGGACGATGCGACCGAGAATTCCGCCAGCGACCAGGATGACCAGCCCGAGGATGCTGAGCCGGCCCCAACTCCCGCCGCAAAACAAGAAGGCGATGCGGCCGCGGAGACGAAGGCGGACGAAAAAGATGATGCCGATCTTCCACCCCCCGACATGCCGGACGAGCCCGACACGTTGCCTCCACCTCCGCCTGGCGGAAGCTTATTGGAAAAGATCAAAGGAGCGACTACCTCGCTCGATCGGCCCGAGCCAGCCGAGTTTCACGGCATGCGCGCCGGGCGCTCGACAGTCGTTGACTTGGAAAAGGGGTGGGGAACTCCGTTGAACGTGACGCGGAAGAAAGAAGTCGTACAGCGAACCTATCGCCTCGACGAAATGGGACGCGTCGAAGTGCGCTGCTTGCGCGACATCGTACAAGCGATCTCGCTGCACTATGACGAGAGCCCACGTTGGACCGATCTAGCTCCCGCGCTGTCGATGGATAACGCCGAGACCGTGGAAGTGAAGGACGAGTTTGGCCAGTTGGTGGGCATCGCCATGCCGGAAACCGGCATGCTCGCCGTCTTCAAACCGGGCAGCAGCAGCCGTGTCGCGGATCTGGTCTACGAGCAGATCGACGCGCAAGCGTTTACCTTGCGGGCCGAGCAACGGCTGGGCAGGGACTACGCCGGTTGTCAGCGCGATCTCGACCTGGCGTTGGTCGTCGATCCGCAATGCGCGCGAGCTCACTGGCTGCGTGCTCGCGTGCTCATGGCCGTGGGACAAATCGACGCTGCGACGAAGTCGGCCGAGGCCGCCGTACACCTGGCGCCCAAGAACGCTCAATATCGGCTTACGGCCAGTGCGCTCGCGGCCGACAGTGGCCAATTTGCAATGGCCATCGCTGAGACTAAACAAGCGTTGACCTTCTCCGCGGCGCAGCCCGAACTGAAAGCATGCGCGCTGAACCAGTTAGGCGACCAGCTGGCCGCCGGTCCGGATCGAGACTACAAGCACGGCCTGGCCTATCACATGCAGGCGATCAAATTGGCCGAACCCCTGGCACATGATCGTCGCACGTCGGTGCGGCAGATGGCTCAAGAGGCGCTCGTCGCCGCCCACTTGTCGGCGGCGCGGAATATCGCTTGGGGCAACTGGAAAATGAAAATGAAAATGGTCCCGGCCTGGCTCAATCGCGCCGAGGAACTGGCCGATGCGAACTCGACCGCGGACGACGCGGCCGTGGACACGCGCCTGCGCGTCTATCGCGAAGCGCTCGTTGCCTGCGTCGGCATGGAGGGAGATCTCGATCCAACGGCTTGGATCGAAAAGGCCCAGGCGTTGGCCACGCCGGCGCTTGCTCAGGCGACAGATCCGTTGCGAAAACGGCAGCTCGAGTGGGAACTGGGCGAGGCGCTGTACGATGCCCTGCAGGTCTACCACGCGTCGGGCGACACGCATCAGGCGATGAAATATGGTACGCTGGCCGTCGAACATCTCGAGGCAGGCGCTGACGGTCGATTGCTCGAACCCGTCGAAGCCTATCTACTGGGAAGGCTTTATTATCGCATGGGCGCGGTTTGCGCCATGCACGTCAAGGATCCCGAGCAAGCCGTGGTTTGGTTCGAGCGTGCCGTCCCCTTGCTGGAGCGCCCCGTACCCGCCGCGGCACTAGCCGACACCGGGCGGCATGGCGAAAGTTTCGTGAGCATGGCCGTCTCTTATTGGGCGGCCGGCAACCACGACGAGGCCATGCGATTGACACGGCAAGGGCTGAAAATGATGGAGCAGGCTGTTCAGGATGGTACTTTGGAAGAAGAGGCGCTACGCGTTCCCTTCACCAACCTGGCAACTATGCACAAGTTTCTTGGAGACGACGAACAGGCTGAAGCCTATGGCGAAATGGCGGCCAAGGCGTCGGCTTCGCGGAGACAATGAAGCTCTTGCTGTGGCCGCTGGTGCTGCTCCCATTGTCTGACTTGATCTTGCTTTTTTGGATCGGGCGGCACACCTCTGCGTTCTTCGTCCTGCTGCTGATAGCGGGAGGGTTTTTACTCGGCACGACCCTCCTGCGCCGCGTAACCCGGCGATCCGTAAACTCGATCCAGGCCGATCTGGCGGCCGGCCGACCGCCTGTCGGGGCAGTGCGAGATACGCTCACGTCGTCCGTCGCGGGCCTGTTGCTGATCTTTCCTGGCGTACTTACCGACGTGGTGGCCCTGCTGCTCTTGGTCCCCTTCACGCGCGCCTGGCTTGGCGCGTGGCTGGGAAGCCAATGGAAGGGGCACGTCGATATGCACGGATTCTCCGGCACGACGGGTCGTGACGACGGTGCGGTTCAGCGCGACAACGTGATCGACGTACAAGTTATCGATCCATCGCTTCGCACCCGCCCGCTTGGGGAGCATGGGCCTGGTCCTGCTGGGGATCGTGATTAACCCGCTACGAAGTGGGATTATGCCGGCCGGTCGCCATCGCGTCAGACAAGTTGGAGCTACGTTTACGATGTTCCAGCAGGGTTTTCCGCGTTTTTTGGGCCGAGGTCGAGTTGATGCGGGGCACTCGCCACCACCCGCCGATCATGCCGAATTCGTTGCGCGCCTCGCTTTGTCATTGGGCGGGCGATGAGCGCGCCAGCGCGCGTTTGCGCTGCGCGGCGCTCTTGGGCTGCATTGGAATTGCCGCCTTGCTGGTCACGGCTTTCATCGGGCTAGAGCGCAGCTCGCCGCTGAATGCCCACCGTGACCGCGTCACGCCCCTCGACGGGTGGGGCAGTGGTTACTACGTCGTTGACCCACGCGTGGAACCTATCATGCCGGTCAATCCTGTGGTCAGCCAGCGACCTCAAGCCCTGGCATGGCTGGCCTTGGCGCTGTTGCTCGGCGGCACACTCATGGCGATTCGGTACTATGCGGATCGCCGTCGCAGGTCGGAAGAAGAACGTCTGCAACGGTATCAGCGTCCGCGCGCGGCACGACCTCCTGCAAGAATTGTCGCCAAGCGACAGGCGATCATGGCGGCCTTGGCGGAAGCGGCCCATGGCCCCCACCCCTTGCGGCTCACGGTTCGCCAGCTGATGTCGGAAGCCGTGGTGATCGCGGCGCCGTCGGCCTCGCTGCAAACGCTGCTCAATTTGCTCCTTTCAGGGCCGCAACGGCACCTGATGATTTGCGAATATGGTGGACGCCTGTTGGGAGTCGTCACGGACCGGGACTTGCGCCAGCGGCGCGGCAAGCGCGCCACGGACGTGATGACGCGCGAGCCTGTCTGCGTTCCCGCCGGAGCATTATTGGCGCCGGCCGCGGCCTTGATGGTAGACCATCGGATCTCGTGTTTGCCCGTCGTCGAACAAGGGCGCATTAAAGGGGTGCTGACGACCGACGATCTCGCCTTGGCGCTGGAGTGCGTGTTGCAATTTCGCGAGGCGGCTGCGGCGCGCCCGATGGTGCCGGCGGCCGATGAGATGACATTGCTCTCAACCGTGCAAACGCTGGTGGCGGCGGCCCGCACCGACATTTCCGACCAGACTGTTGTGGCCTCGCAGAGCGAATTGGTGATGTAGCGAAGCTGGCCAGCCCTGAAGAGGGCCGGACATGATCTTGCCAGGCGCCGCGGAATCATTACCCACGGGTGCTGCCAGGAAGAATGCCAGGGCCGGCGGTCCGTTGCCGGTAGGCCGAGCGATCGCGCCGGGCGTTGGGCTATACTGGACGGCGGGCCCGAGGCGACTTTCCGACGCTCAAGTGGCACCATCGCTAATGTCCCACGAAATCCTCACGCATCTTGGTCTGCTGGCCGAAGTGGATTCGCTGGCCGGCGAGCTTTCGTCCTGGACAGAGCGCGCGCCGGCCTGGCCGCCGGCGCGACATTGCCAGGCCCTGGTGCGCAGGCTGTTGGCTCGCATCGACACCTTGCGGGTCCGGCTCGATGCGCCGTTGGTGGTGGCCACCTTGGGTGGCACGGGAACTGGCAAGAGCACGCTGGTCAACGCCCTGGTCGGCGCCGATGTCAGTTCGGCCGGACGCGAACGACCCACCACACGCTTGCCGACGCTAGTGTGTCGTCCAGGTTTGCGACTGGCGATGTTGGGCATCGACCCTGACTCGGTCGTCGTTATCGAGCGCGACGCGCCCGTGCTGCGCGATCTGGTTCTATTGGATTGTCCCGACCCCGATACGACCGAGGACGAGGCGGTACGCGGCACGAATCTTGCCCGACTGCGCGAACTGCTGCCGCATTGCGACGTGTTGCTGGTGACCACCACGCAGCAGAAATATCGTAGCGCCCGTGTCGCCGAAGAACTCGCCTCGGCGGCGGCCGGCGCCCGGCTGGTATTCGTGCAGACGCATGCCGACGTCGATTCCGACATTCGCGAAGATTGGCAGCGGGCTCTCGGCGGCGACTACACGACCGGCGAGCTGTTCTTCGTCGATTCGCAGGCCGCGATAGCCGAAGCCCGGCAAGGCGTGCAGTCGCGCGGCGAGTTCGCACGGCTCGTCGATTTGCTGACGCGCGAGTTGACGGTTACCGCGACCCACCGCATTCGGCGTGCCAATTTTCTCGATCTCGTCGGCGACGCGCTATCCAACTGTCACGAACGCGTGGCGAGCGCGCTTGTGAAGATCGAACAAATCGAGGCGGCCATCCAGGAACAGCGTGCCAAGCTGGCGGCACGACTTACAGAACGACTGCGCGACGAACTACTGGCCAGCCGGCGCAGCTGGGAAAGCCGGCTGCTGGGTGATGTGACATCGCGGTGGGGATTCAGCCCGTTTTCCTGTGTGCTGCGCATCTACCAGGGCCTCGGTGGCCTGGTGGCGGGCGCCGCCCTGGTGCGTGTGCGCAGCGCCGCGCAACTGGCCTTATGGGGTGCGCTGGAAGGGGGGCGCCGCCTGCGCGCCAGGCGACAAAAGCAACAAGGCGCCTCGACCGCGATCCGAGCGGCGGCATTGGGGTGGGAAGAAGCCGATCTGCGCACGGCCGCCATTATTATCGAGGGATATGCGGCTGACGCAGGTCTGGTCGCACATGAACTGAGTCCCGCCACGATCCGACGCGAGGCGGCCCATGTCGGCGGAAGTTTCATTGGTGATGCCGCCGGGCAGTTGCAGTCGGTCATTCACCGTCAGGCCGCGCGGCATTCGGGCCGTTTGACTCGGTTGTGCTATGAACTGCTTTTCTCGGTTTTGTTCTTCGCGCTTTTGTACCGTTTCGCACGAAACTTCTTTTACGATTCGTGGCTAGGGCCCGAGTGGGGGCTGACCGACGTGGCCCAGCCTGTGCTGGGTACGGATTTCTTCCTGGGTGCAGCCCTGGTTTTGACCGCCTGGAGCGGACTGCTGTTGTGGTCATTCACATCGCGACTGCGGCGCGGGCTGTCGGTCGAGATCAACGACGTCGCCCAGAGTTGGAGCAGTCCCAAGCTGACGGCCGGTTTCTTTGCCGACCAACAGCGGCAATGCCGCGAAATACGCCATTGGCACGACGAACTGGGGCGACTGTCAGCGCGCGTCGCCGATTTGCAGGCACGGTTGGCCGGGCCGGAACTGCTGGGTCATCGCGTCGGGACCCGAAGCAACACCCGTGTCGAGTAAATAGCACAGGCCGCGACGCGTCAGCTAGCAGAGCCGCCCCACGTCTACGCCAACTTATCTTGAGGCGCGCGGGCAAAGCTGCTACACAACCCACGTTCCTGCCTGCGCTAGCATCCCCACCAGGCCGCGCGTCGTGCGATTTCCTCCTGGGTCCCTGACCGTCAACCCTACCGCATCGAGAGAGAGCGCGAGATGAAGATCACGTTTCGTCGTGTTCTCGCGATTGTGATCCTGTTGGTGCTATGCGCCGGGATCGGTTGGGGTTGGGCCGTGGTGACACCCACGATCAGCGAGCCGGTCGACTATTCCTCGACACCGGGCGAGAAGCTGTGGAGCTTCGCCTTCGTCGGCGATACGCATGAGGGACGTGGCATCACGGATCGTATTTTTGCCAAGATGCGCGAGGCGAACCTGGAGTTCGTCGTGCATTTGGGAGATCTGGTCGACCGTGGCGATAGCGACGAGCAGTGGGAATATGTGCTTGCCGAGGCCGCGCAGAATCGGCTGCGGATCATGCCCGTCGTCGGCAACCACGATAAGGAAAAATGCTATGACGACCGCGGCGAGATTAGGTTCCGGCAGTATTTCTCGCATTTGCCGCGGACTTTTTATCATTTTCGGCATCGCGGGCTGAACTTCGTGATGTTGAACTCCGAGCGGCTGCCGTTGCCGGGCACCGAACAGGCGAGTTTTCTGCGATGGCAACTAGCTCGGCATCCTGGACCGACGATCGTTTGTCAGCATCGGCCAGTGTTCACCTCTAGTCATCGCGATTGGGCGAACATGTATTTGTTCCGCCTGTGGACCCACGGCGGAATCAAGGATTCCGACACCACGCTGGTGCTGACCGGACACAATCACTACTACGAGCGCAGCAAGCCGCTCGATGGCATCACCTACGTGGTTAGCGGCGGTGGCGCGCCCAATCAGTACGCCACCGAAAATCCGCAAGCGACAAGCGCGAAACTAACCGCTGGGCGCAATCACTATGGCCTGGTCGACGTCTATGCCGACCACCTGAACGTGCGCGTGCTGGACCTCGAGGATCAACTGATCGACACGTTTACCGTTCCGCTGGCGACGACGGAACATGCACCCGGCACGGCCGGCAATCCTTCGGCCACGGAGCTGCCGCCGATCGAGTCGCTACCGGCCTATCGCGAAGAGCGTTTAGGCTTGCGTCCCGGAGCGCCAACGATATTGCCGCGCCCCTGGTAATGAAGTGCGGCAGTGGAGTAAGGCAACGCAAGCCGGCGTCTATGGGCACAGCAGACTCCACGGCAAAAGCGCTCTGGCCGCTCGACTACATGCGGAAATGGAATGTCTCGCCCAGCAGCCGCCAGGTTCTCTGGGCGGCGGTCTGCCAGCGGGCGTGAATCTTTGCACGGCCGCGCAGACCTGTGCGAAGCATGTCTTCGGGTCCTTCCAGAGGATAAACCAGAACCTGGTAGGAAGGGCTCCAGGGGCGTTCGACGCCCGCTTCGTCGGTCTTCGAGGCCAATTCGCCGCCCGACTTGTTCGACAGGTTTCTGGGCGTGACCTTCATGTCTTCTAGGGCGATGATCGCGATGGGGCCGCGCAAGAGATCCAGAGGCAGATGATCGAGCTTTATGTCCACGGTCTGGCCTGTCGCCACGAAATCAACTTGCGATTGATCGAGCACCAGGTCAGCCTGCATGTTCCCAGGGTCGCCGATCATGCAAACCTGTGTGCTTTGGTCCAGGTACGCCCCCAGGTTGCGCTCGTCGAGAGGCGTGCCCGACCAGCGGGGTAACTGCCCGTCGGCGTTGACCGGTTTACGCGGCTCTTCGGGTGGCGGCATGACGACCCCGGCGATGGGGGCCAGAACGTCCAGCCGCGATTGATCGATCTGTTTCTGTCGCAGTGCCTCGTCGGCGGCGGCGATGTTTTCGCGCACGCTGGCTAGCTGCATGGCTGCCGTGTCATCGCTGAAGCTCTGACGCGTCAGCCCGTCGGCTTGTGTGCGATAGACGGCCAATCGGCCTTCGATCTCGGCGATCGTCAGCTCCAAGTCGGGGTTGCTCAACCGCACCAACAGCGTTCCAGCCGCGACATATTGGCCGGGTTTAACGTGGATCTCCTCGATGCGGCCCGGCACCACAACCCGTACGCTGGCGGCGTCGTGTGGTTCGATCTGCAGGGTGCAGTATTCACGATGCGGCAGCGGCACCAGAAAGAACGCCGCGATCGCCGCACTGGCGACGCACACCGTGGCGAACAATCGCAACTTCTTCACTTGATCGGTCCTCCCCGGCACGCGCATGAACTTGAACAGTTTCCACAAGGGTTGCACGAACAGGCCGTACATCGACATGGCGGCAATAATCTTGCCAATGCTCTGCAAATGATACGGTTGCAGCATCTTTTGCAAAAACCACAGAATAGAGAGCACCACCACCCAACTGTAGACCACCGCGGCGATGCTATAGATGGCGAATAAGGTTTGGTGGCGGTCGGGCAAAAACGGATTCTCGGGCTGCTCTATACCCAGACACCACTCGCCCAGCTTGCGATTGAGAATCTCGCTGGCCTTTTGCCGCAGATTCGGGATTTCGAGCAAGTCCGACAGGATGTAATAACCGTCGTAACGCAGCAACGGGTTACCGTTGAACATGATCGTGCTGACCGAGCAGACGAACATCGTACTCAAGCACAGTTGGTTCAGCAGTCCAGGCTTGCTATTCCACCATAAGAACGTGCAAATCGAGGCGATGATCACTTCCACATACATGCCGGCTGCGCCGATCATGGCCCGCTGCCATTTGCTCGGCAGCATCCAAGAGTCGGAGACGTTGCAGTACAAGCAGGGCGTAAGCACCAACAACATCACGCCCATTTCATGGCATTCGCCGCCGTAGTGCTTGCACGTCAGCCCATGGCCAAACTCATGGATCACCTTGGTCACGGCCAACGTGAATCCGATCCAGATGGCATTCTGCAAGGTGAAAAAGTCGTGAAAGCCGGGGAGCTTCGCCCGAAATTCATCGAGCTGTACCATGACCAGCGTCAGCGCCGACAAGGCCAGCAAGGCGCAAATCACGACCGCCGGCGTGCCGAACATGAATTTCACACGCGCGTGCAACCACGTCAGGATGCGGTCTGGATCGATGCCGCGAAAACGGATCGATAGCACATTGGTGAAGCGCTGCAGCAGCTCTTGATTCCGTCGCTCGTCACGACGCTTCTTGAGCTGCGCCCCTTGGCCGGGCCTGTCGGTGATCACCAGGCCACGCCGATGCAGCGTCACGATGAATTGCTGCAACTCCTCGATCGTGATTTTCTGCGGCGGAAACTCAGCCTCGAAGCGATCCTTCAACTCGTCCAGGCTCGTTTCGCCATCCAGCATTTGCAGGATCGCGAACTCTTCTTCCTGGAAGCGAAAGTACGACAGGCTGACCGGCTCTTTGACCACCCAATACGAGCGTCCCAGGTAGCGGTGCCGCTTGATCGAAAGATCAGGGCGCACGCGCATGCCGAGGGCGCGGGCAGAACTAGAAACCAGACTGTCGGCGAGACTTGCCATGTATCGAAGAAGTGCTGAACGATAACTGATGAACGCCACATGAATCGTAGCGGCAATCGACGTGCGTCAGCACGTTAACGGCCCAGCGTCCTGCTTCATCGTTCGTCTTATCTTGTTCCCGTTCCAGAGCGTTGTGCCGCCGGGGCTGCCAACTTGCTGGGCAAGGCGTCGATGATCATTTCCTCGGGCTGCATGCCGTCACGCAACAGCCAGGGACCGTCGCCGTTGTCGCGACGGTTGATGACTTCCGCCACAGCGCGATACTTGCCTTCGAGCAGCCGCGCATCGACATTCACGATCTTGCCCTGAAACTCCTCGACCCGATTGGGGCCGACTTGGGCCACCACGCGCACCGGGCGGTTAATCACCTGTCCGGGGCCGAAATCCTTGATGCTCAGTTTGCCTTCGACCTGCAACTTGTCCATTTGCGCGATCCGCAGCACCGACGAACCGGGGCTGAGCCATTCGCCGACTCCGACGTAGATATCAATGACTTCACCAGACAAGGGCGCAATGATTTTACGCCGCTGAATGTCATTCTCGGTGGCCTCGACCTCGGCCTCTTTTGCGTCGGCCTTGAGCTTGTCGGTCGCCTGCTTGACGCCCGCTTGCTCGATGGCCAGATAAGCCTTGTTCCATTCCAGCCACAGCCGTTCCAGTTCGGTGATGGGCTTGGCCTTCACGGCGTGATCGTTGGCGGCCTTATTGAGTTCGTATTCTTTCTTTTTGACCTGTGCCGAGGCTTTACTGAAGCGAATGTCGACGTCGTTTTCAGCCTCGGCCTTGGCCACGGCATGCTCCGCCAGGGCGACCTTCTTCTTGCTTTGCGGTTGGCTATCGTCGATCTGTCCCAACACCGCCTCGGCTTCGACTTCCATTCCTTCGTGCGCTTCGAGGCTTTGCAGCACGCCGGCCTCTTGCGCCGGAACAGGGATGTTGTAGCGCTTGATGAACGATACCAGGCATTCCGGGTAGCGAATGCGGGCTTCGCTGGCAGACGATGGGCCCGACTGTTCGGCGCCACCACGGGCGACAAACGTGCCTACGATTCCGCAGGCCAACAGTCCGCACACCAGGAAAGTTCTACGCGCCATGTCCAATGTTCCTTAAAGCCTCTTGTACTCTGTCGATCAGCAGCGAACTGTTCCGCCTGCCTCAAGCGATCTCTCGTTGACCGGCCGTCCTACAGTCGGAATAAAATTCTCGATTGCACGAACTCGATCACGTCGTGGAACCATACAAAGCCAACGGCCCGCTTGCCACAAAAAACGCGTGTCGAGACGCCGGCACCCTGGCTGAGTTCGGCCAAATCGTTCTTATCGATCGCCACGTTCACCATGACGGTGTTTCCTTCCTCGCCGCGCACCTCGGCCGTGAGATGGATTTCCTTGACCGTACCATCGTGCGTTTCACCGGGGGCGTTGGCCAGGTGGTACGTCACGTCGAGGTCGTCCTTCTTCAGCTCTTTCTGAGCCCGGGCGATGTAGCCCATCTGATCCTCAGGCATGAGAACTTCCAGTTCCCAATCGCCGTTGGGATCCGAGATGCTCATCAACACCTGGCCCGGCTGCACAGTGCGTCCTTCGAGCAGGTTGGCGACATCCCAGGTCGTGACTTGCCCATCGATTGGACTTGTAACCTTTAGTCGCTCGCGTTTGGCCTTGAGGATTTTTAATTGCGACTCCAGACCGATGCGTTCTTTATTAAGGCGGCTTTCCTCGGAGACCAGGCGCGATTCCGCGTCGGGGTCCGATTGGCGCTGCTGATCGGACGTTTTGCCGCCGCGATTCTTGGTTTCGATCCCACGGCGCGTGGCGGATCCGATGTCGGCGATCACCTGGCTGAGCTTGCCTTCGACTTCTGTGATCTTCACGTCCTGATCCGAGTTTTCCAATTCGGCCAGCAGTTGGCCCTTCGTGACGTTGTCGCCGTGGTTGACGTGTACCTTGACGACCGTTCCTTCGATGCTGGCCGACACGTCGCGGCGAATGACCGGCTGCAAAGTCCCCTTGCCCTGAATGCGGAAGCTGGCCGGCACCACGACCAGTGCCACTATCGCGGCTACTACGCCCACGACCGCGGCAATGGTCTTGGGCAGCGTGCGGGCCGCCAGTACCCAGCGGGCTTTGCCCAACGTGCGCCATACCGGCAGCAGGAACAGACTGTTATGTTCCAGCGCATTGCCAAGCGCCGTAGCCCCGTGGTCGCAAACCACATTCACTCGTTGCACCATGCCATCGCGTGGACGGCTGTCTTCGATTTGTTCGACAATCAGTGCGCCAATCGGCTCCGGCGGCTTGTCATCTTCGCCAGGAGCGGCGGCGAGCGGTCGGACGAGCGGCAACACGGCCACGTTCTTGGCGTGCGACTCGTCGACGTATTCCTGCAAAGAGTCTTCGACCTGGGGTGCCATGTTCGAGGTATCGCCGGAATACCAAACCGGCTCGCCACCGGCGACGACGCTGGTGGCCAGCCGATTCAAGAGCACGACGGTGTTGGAACGTTTGTCGATGATGTCCTGGCCGCTGATGGCCTCGATGTAACACTTGCGGCCCTTGCGGATCGCCACGCTCACCCGATCGCAACCAATCAGCCTGCGCGCCTCGTTCACGATCGTAAAGGCGGCTTCCGCCGGATCGAGGCTCGTGTGTGCGGCGCGAGTGAAGTTCTCTAGTTGATTCCACAGCGTTTGCCGATCGGTGAACTGCCGCAATTGTCGCGAGCGCAGGTAGTCGCCCATCAGCTCGCACATTTGCTGTACGAACTTCAAATAGCCGCGCTGGGTGCGGATATCGGTACTGGGACGCTGGAATATCTCGACGATTCCCTTGCTCTGATCCTCGATGCGCACGGGACCCAGCACCAGCAGAAACGGCGTCGGATTTCCCGATTTGTCGTCGGCATCATCCCCGGCACCCGAGAACGGCGCGGCCAGAGCGCCCTCGCCGCTGCGCAGCACCTTGTGCAGCAGGCGGCCGTGGCGTTGCGATTCGTCCTCGCTTTCGCCGAGGTGCGTCTCGCGCAGATTCACCTGATACTCGAGCTGCAGGCCGCCCCCTTCGGTAACGGTCCACACCGCGCCGCCCACGGCGGCCAACGCCGAAACCACGCGATTGAGAAACTCGGCGTAAAACTCGGCGGCACTGATGTCCTGTCGCGCCAGCTGCGCGATCTCGTTGACCAGTCCGCGAATCTGCTGCTTTGTTTCTTCGATCAGCTCCGGGTTAACTACCTGATCGGTGCTCATAGATAAACTCGACCATCTCCAGCCGCGCGGGCGGCGGTATTCTTGCCCGGAGCCTGTCCTGTAGGGCAGTGTCGAAAGGACGTCACTTAGCGGACCCGGATGGCCCGAAACGTGGGCATGTGACACCGCCCCGTAAGGCACAACATCATTATCTCAATAAATACGCCGAAAGTCCCTAGCCTGCCCTGATTTTGAACGCTGTGGGACTGATGTCCGTCTTACCAGCGACATAATCCTTAAGAACAACGAAACCCTTAGATTTGATATTCGGTCAGCCGACGGCCTGTTGGCCTGAGAAAATTTGCCGCCCCCCGCCTGGGGACTCACCAGAGATCGGTTGCCTTGCCAGCTGGGCGCTTTGCGGTGTCTGTCCGGAAACCACCGACTCACTTTGTAAGTGGCAGTCCGTAAGAGGTGATACGGACCACGACGGTAATGGGTTTGCCAATATGTCTAGCGACAGGCAACGGTTGGCGACGACCAACGACCTTGGGCGTGGACTACAGGCCGCATAGCCCAGTCACCCATGAATATAGGGGTTCTATAAATCGGCGTAAATTAAAAATGGTCAAAACATGGTATTCAGGCGGTTTGCCGGAGGATCGGACGATTCTCGGTCGTCTGGGCCACCGCGTTACGCCATCGTTATCGTTCGTAAATGGTGAGTTCTTAGCCTGAGGTCCTGCGGTTCACGATGTCTGGACGCCAAGTGGTTCGTTTCCGTTCCCGGCCGCGAGACCGGACCGACAGCCAGCACCGTTTTTGCCTGCCCAGTCGACGCGGATGCTTTGGCATTCCCTTCGAGCCCGGTACAAACCGCCAGGCCCACCTTCTGTTCCGAGGCCTTCTCTGGCTAGACTGAATCTCCTCGGCCGCGCCGGTGCTCTGGGAGCCCGCGGTCGGATAGCCGAGCGACTTGGCAGGCCGGTTCGCGGCCGGGGCGGGTTCGGCTGGCAAGCGGTCCTACGACTCTCTTCTCTATGCGCATTTTGTTCGCCAGTCATGTGCCGCTCGTCGACGCCGATGCAGGCGGAAGCGCCGATGCCCTGGCAGACGGCTTGGTCCGCGCCGGGCACTCGCTGCGCGCGGTGGTTGTCGACGGAGAAGCCTTGCGCGAAGAATGGATTCCCACACGTCGCGTGGTCTGTCGTCGCAACGATCCGTCTGCCGACCTGCCCTTCGCAGTGCCACGCTTTGTTACTTTGCCGGACGGGCGCGGGCAGCGATTTGTCGATCTGTCGGACGAAGAATTCGTCGCCTACCGGCAGGCCTTGCGCGTGGCACTTGACGACGAAATTGCCCAGTTCGATCCACAGATCGTTCATTGCGAACACATCTGGCTGATGGGCCACTTGGCACTCGAATCTGGTGTGCCCTATGTGCTAACGGCGTATCAGGCCGAGTTGGATGCATTGCGCAGCGACGCACGCTTCCGTCGTCTGGCCGAAGAGGCCGCCGAGAATGCCGGCCGTGTGATTGTGGCCAACGAGGAACTGGGCCGCGCCGTGCATGCGATCTTTGGAGATCTCGATGGTCGCGTTGTGGTCGTTCACCGTCTCGAGGCCAATGAATCCGATAACGTCGCGGCTCAATGTGCCCTGGAAGTTGCCGACATCTATCGTCAGGTGTTGGACGAACGATTGGGTCGGCGCTGGCACGCCTGACGATCTATAAGCCGCCGGTGCGCGGCGCGGGCAGTTATACTGGCACGGCGCCGACTCGGTGCGCGAACGCACTCGTCATGAATTTTGCCAAGCGGCGCCGGGTCGCTTTTCTTAGCCCCGCTTTTGACTTCGTGGAAGGCATGTTCGCAAATGACCGACAAAGCCGACGACATCTGCCCGCGCCCCGAGGTGTTGCGTCCGCAGCCAACGCAGCCGTTGGTTGCGCCGTTGTATACGGCCGCGGTGTACCGCTGCGAAAATATCGCTCAGGCCGATGCTCTGTTGAGTGGGGAACTGACCGGTTATGCCTATCAGCGAGATGGCCATCCGAATGCCGACCTGTTAGCCGATAAGTGCCGCGAGTTGCACAGCGCGGAGCGTGCGGCGATTTGCTCGACAGGCATGGGGGCTTTGGCCGTGGCCGTCCTCTCGCAGCTTGCCCCCGGCGACCGCGTGTTGGTGAGCAATCAGCTCTATGGCCGTACATTGACCCTGCTCACCACGGAATGCACGCGGCTGGGGATCGCCAGCACCGTGATCGACGTTTGCGATTTGCCGCAAGTGCGCGGCGCTTTCGACGCCACAACGCGGCTGCTGGTGGTCGAGACGATTGCCAATCCGCTGCTGCGCGTGCCGGACATCGCGGCGCTCGCCGAAATGACGCACGCCGCCGGAGCTAGGCTGTTGGTCGACAACACCTTTGCCAGTCCAGCGGTCTGCCGGCCGCTTGCTCTCGGCGCAGATCTGGTGATGGAGAGCCTGACCAAGATCATGAGCGGGCACAGCGACGTGTGCTTGGGTTTGCTCTGCGGAAGCGAAGCATGCTGGCAGCGCGTGCCGGAAGTGTTATCGATATGGGGGCTGGCTTCGAGTCCGTTCGACTGTTGGATCGCCGGACGGGGGCTTGGGACGATGGCACTGCGCGTCGAGCGCGCGACGGCCAACGCGCTGGCGGCAGCGCACTATCTGGTCGCACAGCCGCAGATCGAAGCGGTTTATTACCCGGGGCTTTCCAACCACCCCGACCATGCGATCGCCGCGCGGCAGTTCGCCGGCACGTTTGGATCGATCGTTACCTTTACGTTGGCTGGTGGCCGCGTGGCGGCGGATCGGTTCATCCGCGCTGCCCAGGCGATTCCCTTCAGCCCGTCGCTGGGCGACCTAAGCACGACGCTATCGCACCCCGAAAGCACGAGTCATCGCGGCTTGACCCCCGCGGCGCGACAGGCGCTCGGCATCACCGGCGGAACGATCCGGCTCTCTGTGGGAATTGAATCGAGCGAGGCGGTGCTGCGAGCGCTGGCCGAGGGTTTAGCGGGAGCATGAGTCGAACGATTTGCGAGTTGTCCTGGCCGCGGCAAATTCTTTTGGCAGTTATGGTGGAATTCAGTCAATGGGACGCGGAGATTATTGGACCAAGACCGTACTCGAAACCTACCTCGGACCGCTCGCGGAGTATATTTCTCCCGACGTGGCACGGCGAATCGTCGATTTCCGTCACGATTCGCAGACGGAAGAACTGCACTATCTTCGGCAAAAGGCCAATGATGGAGCACCCACAGAAACAGAGCGAACCGAATATCAAGAGTTCGTGGACGCTCTCGAATTTATGGGTTTGCTCAAAGCCCGTGCTAGGTCCGTTCCAAACTCGCGGTACAAGCCCATCTAGATGGATCCGACGACTCGACAGGTCGTGCCCCAACGGGCAAACCAGCGGTGCGAATATTGTCTCTTGCCCGAGTCCGCACTTGATGTGGCGTTCCACGTCGAGCATATTATGGCCCGACAACACGGTGGCGCCGACGATCTTGAAAATCGGGCATTGGCCTGTGATCGATGCGATCTCTCCAAGGGGCCTAATCTTTCCGGCATTGATCAGCAAACCGGACAGATTGTGCCATTGTTTCATTCACGGTTGCAGCACTGGCAGGAACATTTTCGCCGTCGGTCCGCAACGATTTACGGTCTTACGCCGACGGGCCTAGCCACAGTTCGTTTGCTCCAAATGAACTCTGCAAGCCGCCGTCAGTTGCTGGCAGAATTAGAGAGAAGTGAGTAGCATCCCTTCGCAAGGCGTGTCGTCTGGGTGGCGGATGTTTCCTTTTTCCGTGTAAACCCTGTGCCATTTCGCGCTAGACGCCCCTGGCGGGTGGGGTATGATAAAGCGTTTCCCGAGGGCGGCGGGTCGCGTTTTTCAAAGTTTGATCATCGGAGCCGTGTATGGCGGAAAAAGAAGAAGCTTTAGAGGTGGAAGGTACTGTGACGCAGGCGCTGGCGAACACGCGCTTTCGAGTAACGCTCGAAGGGGGTCACACGGTGATCGCTCACGTGGCGGGCCGCATGCGCAAGAACTTCATTCGTATCGTGCCGGGTGACAAGGTGCGGGTCGAGCTTTCCCCGTATGACCTCACCAAGGGACGCATCACGTTCCGCGAGCGTTAAGCCGTCTGGCTACACGCAAGACCGGCAGGGCAGGAAACGATGGCCGGTAAACCTCGCGCCGCCCGCCTTCTTGCGGGGCGTATTCAGGGTGATCGTGGTACGGCCCAAGGTCGGCGTCCGAATGGTTCGCCGGTTCGATCGATCTGTTACTGCTTGAATCGTCGTCAATGTCTTGCATCATCGTCCGTTGATGTTTGCTGGCATGTCAGGACCTTTACCCTGCTAGCGAGTTTGCCATTCCGACGGATGCCGATCATGCCGCGGCCGCCGAACCGCGAGACAAGCGCGTAGTCGTCGCGGTGGTCTGTTCTCTCTCGGTCTCCGCGCGACTGGCGCCGCTGAGGTCCGTCCCCGCTCTCAGGAACCTCCGATGGGGGCACCGCGATGCTTGCGCATACCACGTGTGCGGCCCCCAGTTTCCCCGCCATTGCCGGTTGCGGAAGCGATTTCGGCCCTGGCGGTGGCACCTGCCAGAACCTGGATACCAGCACCCGCCCCACAGCGAAAAAACGCAACCTAAGGTTGAGGATTCCGGGGGGCTTTTTTTCGCTCCCACCCGGTAGCACCGGCCGGAATATTCGCTAAAACCAATAGTTCTTTGGCCGGGTATAAACACCGGCAACCGGCGTTGGCACGCGGGGGCGGGTCAAAATGCCAGCCAACAAATCGTAAGCAAACCACTGGAGATTTAGTGCCGTGAGAAAAACACTCTTGTCCACCATCGCTGTCGCCCTGCTGTTGGCGGGCTCTGCCAGTCATGCGCAGGCCCAGGGAGACATGAAGCCGATCCTGGTGGTTTCGCTCGCTGGTTACCAGCGGATCATCGATGACCTGGCCTTCGTCGGCAAGCTTTCGGGCAGTCCCGACCTGGCCAAGAATCTGGAAGGGATGATTGGCTTTTTCACACAGGGACAGGGTCTCGCCGGCCTCGATAAGACGAAGCCGTGGGGTTTGGCTGCCAGCACCGATGGCCTGAGTTTTCAACTCCTCGGCTTCATTCCGGTCACGGATACCAAGAAGTTGCTCGATGCACTGAGCGGCTTCCTCGGCGATCCGGACAACGAAGGGGGCATATACAAGCTGCAAGCCCCCGGTCTGCCGATTCCGCTGTACATCAAAGAGGAGGGGGG
>DASXEJ010000123.1 GCA_036490175.1 Pirellulales bacterium
GCGATCACATGGCGGGTGATTGCGCGTCCGGGATGCATCATTGCGAGATAAACCGGAAAACATGCCAGGGCGCCCCCCAAGAACACGGCCGCCCAAACGTGGATGTGCACCGAACTCTGCATGCCGATCCAGGCCCGCGGCGAAAACCAAAATGCCGCCGCCACCGCCGCAACCCATTGCAGCCCCATCAACAGCGCGAACATCCGATCCGTTCGATGCGCAATCGACCCCAGCTGGTTCTCCACCAGCAGCGCAGCCGCTTGCTGGCAGTCTGGCTCGATCGGCGGGGTACATTCTGTGGCGGACATCATGGCGTCGCCTCCGAAGGTCCGGTCGATTCCGCCGCAGAAAGCGCACAGCCAAAGGTTGGTGTCCGACTGACCTCTGGATGTTTGTCGATCAGGCACGAAACGATCGCTTGTCGGCCGGCATTGTCGCCGGCATGCCCGCGTGCCGCGGTGATACCGCCCGAGAACAGGCATGCCCCCTGCTCGTTGAAGAGGAGTGTAAAACCCGACGTTCGGGCGCCGAACCGCGCCGCTTCGATCGCACCGGCGTCGACCACGGCACGCACGCCGGGAATTGCCTCGGCAGCCTGCCACAGTTCATTCTGCGACCAATTCGACTTCTCCGCCTCGGGAACCACAAACAGGACCTGCGCCGTGACGCGGCCCTGGCAGGCACCCATTAAGGCTGCCAGCTCGCCCACGGTCGTCCGCGAGCATGGGCAGTGGGGATGGACGAAGACCAGCAGCGTGGCACCATGGGCGTTACGAACGATGCGGCTCGCGTCGGGCCATCGCGGCGGACCTTCGCTTTGCGTTCCCGGCGTGGTCGCGTGAAGATTGAGAATCACCGCTCCGCCGATCACGATTGCCAGCCACAGCGCCGCGGTCAGCCCGAAAGCGAGCGTCGTCCTTTTTCTTCCGTTGGTTTCGCTCATGCCGGGATCCTCGGCCATCATCGCCGGCACGACCGGACTTTGGCTTAAGTCGTGCATGGCGACGCCTCCAGCCACGGTTGGGTGTCGAGAGCCTCGCGCACGGCGCGCAGCAGCGTGTCGGGGTCGAACGGCTTTTGAACCATGCGCAAGCCTTCATCCACAAGTAAGTTCACCTGGCCCATTGGCCGTCTTTCCGCACGAAATCGATATCGAGATTTCGACACGGCTCGCCCTGGCGAACTGCCACCCGAATCTGGCCGAATCGATCGATCAGTTCTGGCGGAAACAGCAGCGAGACGTTGTGCCCCAAGACTTCTTCAGCCGAGTAGCCATACATTCTTTTGGCGGCCCGGTTCCAACTGGTAATCGCGCCATCCAGCGTCTCGCCGATGATGGCGTCGTCCGAAAACTTGACGATGGCCGCCAGCTCGGCGCGGGCCTCCAGCGCCGTTTCACGCTCGTCCGTTGAACACAAACCGCCCAGCGATATTCAAATATGGCTTGGTCATCCCTGCCACGGCTGACACCTCGCGTAGAGATTGGACATTTGTGCAAACGCCGAGGCGGGAAGGTCCACCTGTGCGGGCAATACCCCCCCGGCCTGGAACTCTGGTCCTATTGGCCACCACGCGCTGCGGCCAACAGTCCGGCGGGGCTCGGCGCGGCATAACGGTGCTGACTGGCGCGACCGCCGCAATCATTCCCGACGCGCGGCGGGTCCGGCATTCTCTTTTTGGCAAGAATGGCACCGCCTCGACGCGCTTGTTCTACATTTGAAGGGGGGGATCGCGACGCGCGGTGGCGGGCCCCTTTGGCCGGCCAACGCCGCTCGGCCTGGCTTCAAATACGCAGTGCGGCGCTGCACCTCGAGTCTGGAGATCGTGCTGGTGGACCACCGACCTGTCGTGTACGTCGTCGACGACGATCCTGTGCTGCGCGAGATCGCTTGTCGCACGGTCGAATCTTTGGCCCTCGACGTTGAGTGCTTTACTTCGGGCCGACAGTTCCTCGACAAGTTCGACCCTTCGCGTGTGAGCTGTCTGCTGACCGATCTGAGGATGCCCGATTTGACAGGCCAGCAACTCTTGGAGGTCCTGGCGGCACGTCGCTCCACGATTCCGGCAATCATGATCAGCGGCCATGGCGATATTGCGTCGGCGGTGCGCGCCATGGCGGTCGGCGCGATCGCGTTCCTGGAAAAACCCTGCGGTTTGGATACCCTGCGTCATACCATCCGCCGGGCGATCGAGCTGGCCCGCAAGCGCCACCAGGCCGGCGCATCGGAGACGGCCCACAGAAACCGACTGGCAGAGTTGACCGACGAGGAACGTGCCACGATGCAAATGATCGCCAGTGGCTTGCCCGACAAAGCCATCGCGGCCGAACAAGACGTCAGCCTGCGAACGGTTCAATACCGTCGTGCCAGCTTGTTCGAAAAGCTGCAGGTGAAGACGCGAGCCGAGTTGATCCGGCTCGTGGCACTCGATGCACATGCCACCGGCTCCGAGGCGGTGGCTTTGCAGCCCACGGAAACAGCCGCCGAGTGAGCGTCACCTCAGCCTCGCCGCGGGCAGCCATCGCGGCATGCACGGCGCTGGGGCGCTGGCCGCTGGGGCAGCGCGATGGTTAAACTGGCGTGATCGACGCTTGCGCCGAGCGATTCGGGCCGACACGACGGCCGCGACCCAATCTGTGGCTGCACCTCGTACACTCGCACTGAGCACCCTGCCATGCATATTTATGTAGGTACGTTCTTGCTCGCGCTGGCCATACTCGCCTTGGAAATCACGTTGACGCGCATCCTTAGCGTCACGACGTATTACCACCTGGCGTTTCTGGCCATCTCCACCGCGATGCTCGGCATGACGGCAGCCGCAACCAAGATTTTCCTCAATCCCAAGCACTTCTCTGTCGAGCGATTGGAAACCAACCTGGGTCGGGCCTGTTTTGGATTCGCGCTGGCCGCGCCCGTTTCGCTCGTCCTGCTCTGTCTGATTCCGGTCGAGTTGATTTCCTCGGTAATGAGCCTGCTTGGGCTGCTTTGTGTCACGGCGGCGTGCACCTTGCCGTTCTATTTTGCCGGCATTGCCATCACGCTGGTGCTCACCAAAAGCTCGCTTCCCATTGGTTTCATCTATGCCAGCGATCTGGTGGGGGCCGCGCTGGGGTGCCTGCTCGTCCTGGTCGGTTTGGAGTTTCTCGACGCACCCAGCCTGATCTTGCTCTGCGCAGCCCTCGGGGCGGCCGCGGGAGTGGTCTATCTGTGGAGCACGCCCCGCCGGGGATTGCGAACGATGAACATGGCCGCGGCCATCGCGTTGACCGCGATGACATTCATCAACGCTCAATCCTCCAGCTTCATTCGACCGCTGGTCGTGAAAGGGAAGATCCAACCCGCGACGAAGTATGCCCTGGAACGGTGGAATTCCTTTTCCCGAGTCGCGGTCTTTCCGGAGGCGACCTCGGAACCGAAGTTATGGGGATCCAGTCCCACGACGCCCCTCAATCCCTTGCGGCAGCGCTACATGAATATCGACGGTGCGGCCGGAACCGTCATGTTCCAGTTCGAGTCACTGGACGACATCGAACATCTTCGCTACGACGTGACCAATGTCGCACATGCCGTTCGCCCTCACGGAGCCGCTTGCGTGATCGGCGTAGGGGGCGGCAAGGACGTACAAAGCGCCCTGCTCTTCGGGCACTCCTCCGTCCTGGGAATCGACGTCAATCCGATCTTCGTCTCGCTGCTGAAAAACCAGTTCCGCGACTTCGTGCACGTTGCCGACCGCAAGGACGTGAAGTTGGTCGTCGACGAAGCCAGAAGCTACCTTTCGCGCAGCAACGACAAATTCTCGCTATTGCAAATGTCGCTCGTCGACACCTGGGCGGCCACTGGCGCCGGGGCGATGACTCTTTCCGAGAACGCGCTCTACACGGTCGAAGCGTGGAAGGTTTTTATCGACCGACTCGAGCCGGACGGCTTGTTTACCGTCTCGCGGTGGTACGATCCCGACAATCTCGGCGAAACCGGCCGCCTCGTGAGTCTGGCCGCAATGGTGCTTCTGGAAAATGGCGTCACCCATCCGGCCGGTCACCTGGCACTTGTCACTCAGGGGCGCGTCGCGACACTGATTCTCAGCAAGCAGCCCATGAGCGGCGAAGATGTCGATGCGCTGAACACATTCTGCGCTCAAATGGAGTTCAACGTCGTGGCCACGCCGATTCAATCGCCACGGCATCCTTTGCTGCGCAGCCTGCTTGCCGTCAGGTCGCCGAGCGAACTTTTGCAGGTCCGCCAAGAGACTCCCTATCGTTTTGATCCGACCACGGACGAGGACCCCCACTTTTTTAACATTCTCCGCTTGCGCGATGCCCTGAATTTCTTTGGCCAGCACGGGGTGTTCCAAATGCTGGCCGCCAGAGAGACCGGCATGATCCGCGGCAACGTGATCGCCACGACCGTCCTCGTCGGACTTATCGTGATCCTGGCGATCATGTCGGTGCTGACCGTGGTCGTGCCTCTCGTTCTTCGGCCCACCGGCGACGATCCGGACTTTCCGGTGGGCAAGATCGTCTGGTCAGGAGCCCTGTACTTCTCGCTGATCGGCGCCGGTTTCATGCTGCTGGAAATTGCCATGATGCAACGGTTGTCGGTCTTCCTCGGCCACCCGATGTATGGCCTGGGCATCGTGCTGTGCCTTCTCATCCTCAGCTCCGGCGTCGGCAGCTTTTTGAGCGAGCGCTTGCCCCTCACGCGCACACCGTGGGTGTATGGCTATCTGTTGCTGCTTGCGGCCACGATCATCGCGGCCCGGTTTGTGTTGACGGCGATGATGACCCACCTGGTGGCCGCGCCGATGCCTGCAAAAATCGCTTGTTCCGTGTTGGCGATTTTCCCGGTCGGCATTCTGCTGGGTTTCTGTTTTCCGACGGGCATGCGATTGGTGCGCCGTGTCGATCCGGCCGAAACTCCTTGGTATTGGGCTTTGAACGGAATTTTCGGAGTCCTTTCATCGGCAGTGGCTGTTTTCATTTCGATCTTCATCGGCATCAGCACAAACTTCTACCTGGCCGCCGGCTGCTACTTGCTGGCCGCGCTATGCGTCGTCGCGATTGTGCGGCGTCATACGCTAGCCAGCCCGATCGAGGCATCCGAAGACGCGCCCGCCGCGCAATTGTCGTCTGTCACTCCCTGACGCTCAGCCACGCGCATGCTGCGCTCGCGCGCCGGAATGCGATTTCGATAAGCGGCGTCAACATTGCAGCGCCACCATCGCCAAGCGTAAGCGCTCGATGAATCTTGACATCCTCCATCCCGATTTCTGGCGCGGCAATCTGTTGGCCATCGAACACTTGCCCCCTCTCCTGGATGGTCGATCGTACCCCCATGAGAATGCGGCTGCGCTCCTACTGTTTTGCGCGCTAGCGATTCTTCGGCATGATGTGCACCGAAAGAGGGGTATGTAAATCGCCGGCGCGCTGCTCGTTTAAAGAGAAGCGTGATTAGACTTGAATGGATGATCTTCGCATCACGATCGGTTCCGATCGCGCGCCGTCCCGAAGCTTATATCAGACAACCGTTCCGTTGTTCGGACCGGTTGCCTCGGTAGTTTCACTGTTCCGGCGAAGCATTACAAGAAATCAACCGCGGCCGGTGTTCCGTCTCTCCGAGTGTCCTGAACCATACTCTCATCGAACTCTGCCATGCATGTTTATGCCGGAACATTCTTACTTGCTCTGGTGATGCTCGCGTTGGAAATCACGTTGACGCGCATCTTAAGCGTTAATACGTATTACCACCTGGCTTTCCTGGTCATCTCCACCGCCATGCTCGGCATGACCGT
>DASXEJ010000124.1 GCA_036490175.1 Pirellulales bacterium
CCAGTCCAATAGGCTTTCCTATTGGCTCGTCGCAGCTTGGCGAACAATTTGCCGAGTGTGCCGGATCGAAAACCGGGTTTAATAAACTGCAACAACGCCTCGCCATGATTTCCAATCGAGACCGGACCCAGGTCGGTTGGCCTGTTGGCTGCGTATAGTCGCCAGTTTTCCTTCAGCTCCCAAACTAGAAATCCGAAAACGCCCGGCAACAAAAGCACGACGGTCGGCGCAATCGTGTCGGCCCAAACATTGCCGAGCGGCCCTTGCAAGACGTGAATAAAAGGTACCGTAAGCGGCAGTAGGATCTTGTGCGAGACGGTGACGACGGGAAAGTGCTTAATCGGATTGATTTGCGGCTCGATCAACAGATTTACGCAAAAGCGAATGAAGTAGTTGACGAAAAACCAAACGAATCCCAGGACCGCCTTGGTGGCCATGGCCAGAAAACTCTCGCCCGTGCGAAACCGCAACCATTCGTCGACCGTGTACAGCATGCGTTCCAGATTTTCCAGCAACTGGCTGAAAATGTCCATGACAAAGCGCAGCAGTGCGGCTAACACGCGGATGCGAAATCTATGCCAGGCCTGCGTAACCCAATCGGTAATCAGTTCGTCAACATTGCGACCGATCCTCGTGTTGAGGACCAGATTTACGATCAGAAACACGGCAAGGCTATTGGCCGTGGTTACCTTCACGTCGATTCCGTAAGAAACCAGCGGCGCCAAAAGCGCTGTCACCAACAGAGGCTTAAATAGGCCACGCTGCAAAAGTCGAAAATAAATACTATGTACGATCGATTGAACCAGCGGCAATTGCAGCACTTGCGTGGGTAGGTTCACGAACAACGTCCGTGCGAGTCGTCCCGAAGACCATAGCACGTTGAGGCACATCATGCGAAATCCATGATGGTGCAATAATCCGAAGATGAAAATCCCGGTATACACCAGAGCTGCCAGCGAGGAAGCGTCGAAATCCGACTGCTCGGCGTGGGGGGCGATGATGTGCTGCAAGCCCTTTTGCAGCAGGAACGCGCCACCAAAAGGCAGTACGACATATTGCGTGAGGAATCGGCCGAGCGGAGTGCCAAATGCCAGCGAGCTGAGCCGTTGTGGAAAGGTAAGGTAGATCTCGCCGCGATGATAGACGCCATCCAAGCGATCCGCCAACTGCTCGTTCGTCTGCAGCAATTGATCGCCCAGCACGAGTTGCTGAACACTGGCGACGTCGGGCATTTTCAGATTATTACGTGACAGGGCGTCGCGCAAGTCTCCCATCGTCAAAAACCCACGCTCGACGATGCGATCCAATAACTCCTCGACGAGTTTGTCGCGGGCCACACGCTCGGGCAAATTGTGTGGCATCAGCGGGACCTCGTCGAGTGCCGCGGAAATTGCTGGCCGAAAGCGTGTCCGCAATTCCTCTTCGGTACGTCGTACGGCCGATTCCAGCAGCGTTGCCAGACGCGCGCGCATTCGTTCCGAAACGCGGATAGTTGCTAGTCGACGCGCGGCACTGCGCAGATGTTTCGAGAATAGGACGTGGCGCTGGCCGGGCAGCGGCCGCTTAAGGGGTGCTCGGAATCGCGATTTCACCCAACGATAGAAATCAAATGTGTAAATACCCCGCTCAAAGTCGAGACACACTTTTTGCAAGTCGTAGAGCAGTCGAGCCTCGGCCGTCCAAAACCCCCGCGCGGCCTGCGGCGACAGCAGGGCTAACGCCCGGGCCCAGTCCTCGCGCTCGTGATCGTCGAAGTGGAGCGCCTCCTGCATGCGATCGGCCAGGTGATCCATATCGGCGCGCGCTTCCGAACGGGCGGCGCGACTCAGCTCAGGTGTGCCCCGTTCGGCGGCGGCGATGCGCAGGATCGCCGCTCGTACCAGATTTCCGCGCGCTCCGACTTTGGCGGCCTTGTCGAGCAATCGGCCAAACGTCCGTAAGGACGTTTTGCGCTGAACCGGCGGAGGATCGCACGCGGTTTTTACAGGCTCTTCGATCACCGTGTCGCGAGGCTCCGGCACCGCCGGAGCGCCTGGCAAGCGAGTCGCCTGAAACAGGCCCTCGGCATCAACGTCTTCGGCCAACAACGTTTCGATCGAATCCAAATCCTCAAGTGCGGGGAAATAGGAACTCAAGAACCCGGGAGCGAAGTAGCGCAATTCCAGAAATACTGCGGCGAACTCCAGGTATGTTGCCAGTTCACTCTCGGGCGGTATCAGAAAATCTTCCTGTCTGAGCACCGTATAGATCTCGGCGAACTCCGTGGTCCCGATACGCGTACGCCGATCCCGAGCTTCCGCTGCTCCCAAACGTTTCTCTGCCACGCGCCGATCGAGCGCCTGGTGTACGCGCGCATGAAACAGCAGCCGCCAACAGATCGTAAGGCTATCGACCGCGCTGTTGGAATCGAGCCGGTCTGCCGCCGGACGCGCTAGCAGAATTACGGTTTCCGCTAACTCAACGCCCCTGGGCAGGTCAAGCTCGTCGTGGTCGACAATCGAGAGCAGTTCAGACCGCGATAGGATGTAACTCTTGCGATGGGGCACGCGCCAGCCGAAACCTGGCAACAACGCGCTTTGCTTAATCACGCGACGCAGCAGCCGCGGCGCGACGAGGAGGGCCGACGGGTCGACGGCATACAGTGCCTGCTCGAGTTCGCGCAGGCTGATCCGCGTTTCAGATGGCTCGGCGGGGAGTGCCGGACGGGTATAGGCCATAATGAGAAGTGTAGGGCGCAACAGCCTAAAAACCGGAAGACGATTCTTCAGGCAAATGTCTCATTTCAGTATCGCCGAGTCCGGACGGCGCCGGCAAGCGGCGAAAGTCCGGCTGTGCCGAGGTTCGCGAATCGCGCGGTCGATTCCGGTCTGACGGCGGTTATTTTCGCGGAAATTCACGATATACTGTCAAGCTCCGCGGTAGGTCCACCGCGCAACAGCACCTGTGACCCGTCACCATCACACGTCGCGATCATGACAGAGCTACGTATGACACATTGGCAGAATCGACCGGAGCCGGCCTGGCGAGATTTCGAGTTCAATCAACCGTATGCCAAAGGGCTCAAGCGACTCAGGGAAGACGTGCTCGGCAAAACGGATTTCGATCCCGCCACGCTTTGGCAATGGGGCACAATGCAGGCCATGGCTGTAATTGAGGTTCTCAAAGCTTGCGAGCGCCTGTTCGGACGCCAAGGGCAACAGGCCGTATACGAGGCGCTGCATCGCGTAGGGCTCGACATCGGACGACAAATCCTGGCAGGCACGCACAAGCCGGACGACATGAGCGAAGCCGAATTCCTCAGCTTTTATGCTTCGGTGATCAACCGCATCGCCTACGCGTCGCTCGAAGCGCCGAAGATCGACGGGCCAGATCAGGTCAGCTTCAACATCCTATGGTGCCCACACCAGGACCATTACCAAGCGTTCGACTGCCGAGTGCAACGATATTTCGTGGAAGGCATGATCGATGCCATGCGCGAGTACGGTCCAGAACACGACTTCGACGTGCGGTTTGACAGCACGATTCCAGCCGGTGCACCGACATGCCACTTCACAATGTGGCACACGAGCAATGCAGAGTCAAAGTCCGCCTGGCAGCAGTATACCACGGCGATTGATGAGAAGGCGCTCGAGATTGCCAAACGACCGCCAGTAGACGGCGAGTAGCACATGGCCAGCCGCGCCGGCTGGCTGTGGATCGATTAGCTCGTCGCGACGGTCTCTTTCAGCACCTGTTGCTTTTTGCGACGGGCCATTTGGCCGGTGTCGCGAGCGATGGTGACGGTGTACGTCACCATATCGAGACAATTCTCTTCGAGTCCGAACGGATCTTCGATTTCGACGCTGGCTTCCTCAATTCCAAAAAGCCCGAGCGAGACAATGGCCACCACGACCGGAGACCACCAGCCGCAATGCGGGCCCACGGCAAACGGCAGCGTCAAAAGATATACCAGGATCAGTTGTTTGATCATCACCACATAGACGAATGGCATCGGCGTCTTGCGAATCTTTTCACACGCGCCCTGGGCATCGACAAGCTTCGACAACTGATCCTCCATGTGCCGGACCAGTTGAGACTCAAGCGATCCTTGCCGGTATTCCTTTTCAATCCATTCCGAAATTGCGAAGGCTACTGCCGTAGGGGGATTTCCGAAATACTCGGCTCGGCGGCAAAGTTCTTCTGGCAAAAAGTCTTCGGTCTCGAGCATGTCCAGATGTCCCTGCAGTGATCGTCGCAAACAGATCACATAGCCGGACACAAGATCAGCCAGCGAGGAGCCGTCGGAAGTATGCGCGACACCGACCCGGACCAGGTTGCGGCTGGCATTGATGATCTGACCCCAGCTGGAACGCCCTTCCCAATAACGGTTATTTGAAGCGTTCATGCGGAACACGATCAAAAAGCCCAGTAACGAGCCCA
>DASXEJ010000125.1 GCA_036490175.1 Pirellulales bacterium
CCAGATTTTTACTCCCGCAAAACAAAAGGAGTTCTCAATGTCCGTAGCAGTTTACTTGCGTGTGTCGACACTAGATCAGGAAAAGGGCATCGCCAGCCAAGAGAAAGCGATTGCCGATTACCTCGCTGGTCACTCGATTACCGATGTAGTGTGGTATCGCGACCGCATGAGCGGAAAGAACCTACAGCGGCCCGAATTCGATCGTATGTCCAAGGCTATTTTCAACGGCACGCATAAGACGGTTATCGTTTGGAAACTCGATCGACTGAGCCGATCGCTACGGGATGGGATCAACGTGTTGTGTGATTACCTTGCCAAGGACGTAAGGGTTATCGCGGTAAGCCAACAGTTGGATTTTTCGGGTAGCGTTGGCCAGATGATTGCCAGCGTGCTTTTTGCAGTTGCACAAATGGAGCGTGAAAACCTACGCGAGAACACCAAGCGTGGCTTGGCTGCTGCAAAGTCGAAAGGCGTTCGCCTCGGACAGCCCATCAAGATCGACGCGAACGCCGTCGCAGAGCTTCGCAATCGGGGCCTTGGCTACACGGCCATCGCTCGCCAGCTAGGTTGTACCGCACAAGGGGCCCGCGACAGTTTCAAGCGATCGATGGCCACTGTCGGCTAATTTTGTTGAAAATAATTGCCGGGCTGTACATTGCCCCTGTCGTCGCCGTATCGCCCGTTTCGCGAGAGGCAGTGCCCTGTCGGCTGTCGACGGCTGTCCCCCCACTGCCTCTCGCGAAAATCGACGCTAGGCCCCTTAAAAGCAATCGGGCCTGCCAAGCCATCGGCCTTGGCCATCGCTAAACACCACTCTGGTGTAAAGACCCCAACAAGTCGCCTTGAAAGTTCCAAGGTTAGTCGTCCATACCGAATGGGGCGAAGGCATACTGTTACCCCACTACCTACCGACGAGGTGGCACCCATATGTCGACAACATGCAGCCCCGAAACATCTACCCGAATGAAGTACGCACCCGGAGCAATCGCCAAGCTCGACCAGCGTACGGCCGTCGCCATCAAGTTGAAGCGAGCGTATCGGGAGATCGTTTCCGACTTGGGCGGCTTTGATGCGTTGTCGCATATCCAGTTGTCCTACGTCGAGAGGTTTGTGTGGCTGGAATGGACCCTCCAGAAACTAGAAACGCAGATCGCAAAGAAGCCTGAACGTGCGGAAAAGATCATGAGCCGCTGGATACAAGGCCATAACTCCTTGCAAGGGCTCGGCAAGATCCTGGGCATAAACCGCAGGCCGAAGACGCTGAGCCTACAAGAGCACCTCGACGCGAAGAGTGCGAAGAGGAAGCACAAATGAACATAGTCGAGGCCATTCAAGATGGAGACCTTTTCCGCCCTTTCCTCGCGGACAAAGACGGCAGCGTTTCGACATGGCGGAACTGGCAAGTCGCATTACGTGCCATATACGGAATGTCGATTCGCAAGCCAAGGAGCCTTGGGTTGCTCAAACGCTGCACTGGCAGAACTCAACTCGCCAAGGGCGGATACTCAAAGAGTTTGATAATCACCGGTCGCCGGAGCGGAAAGTCTCGCTGTGCTGCAATCATCGGTGCGTACGAAGCCTGCCTTGCTGGCCACGAATCGAAACTCGCCAAGGGGGAACAAGGTTATGTCGCAATCTGCTCTCCCACGAAGGCACAGAGTCAGATCGTCCAGAAGTATTTGAAGGCAATTTTCAAAAGCTCCCCACTGTTGGCGAAAGAGGTCGTCGACGAATCGCCGCTAGGGTTTGATCTTCGCAACGGCAATCGAATCGAGATCATTGCTGGCGAGCACAGAGCAATTCGCGGGTACACACTGATTGCGGCCATCCTGGATGAGATCGCGTTCCTCGGTGTCGACCCTGACGCGAAAACGAAATCTGATACCGAGTTAATTCGAGCGATCGCCCCGTCATTGGATCAGGTAGGCGGAAAGCTAATCGCCATCACCACTCCCTACGCTCGCAAGGGGTGGACCTATGCGACTTACGAAAAGCACTTTGGGAATTACGCTGGCAAGGTGCTTGTCTGGAACTGTCCCTCGCGAACGATGAATCCGACACTACGCCAATCGGTCGTAGATGACGCGATCGCGGAAGACCCGCAATCAGCGAAGTGCGAATACTTGGGTCAGTTTCGCGACGATATAGAGTCGCCCATCACTCGCGATATCGTAGAAAGGCTTGTCGTCAAAGGCCGGAAAGAGATTCTGCCGCAGCAACGCATCTCCTATACCGCTTTCGCAGATATGAGCGGAGGGGGCAACGCCAAGAACGATGATACGTGCTTGGCTATCGGCTACATGCAAGACGGCGTGGTGAAGTTGTGCAAACTCCGCAAGTACGCACCACCCTTCAACCCCCTGGCTGTCTGCCGCGACATAAGCACCATCCTCAAGCGATATCACGTTTCGTGTCTATTTGGGGATGCCTACTCAAAGGACTATATCGCTGCCACGTTCGCGGATCATCACATTCGATATTTCAGATCGGACAAGAACCGCAACGGACTCTTTGCCGAATTGTTGGGCTGGATCAATTCGGGCAAAGTCGAATTGCTCGACGATGCCACGCTGGTGGATCAACTCGCCAGCCTAGAACGGCACGTTCGCGGCACGGGCAACGATTCATTCCAAGCACCTCGCGGAGGTCGAGATGACGTGGCAAACGCACTTGCGGGGCTTGTCACGTTCGCAGCCAGAGGTCTCGTAACCGTCGGTGCATTCGGTGCCCAACAGACCGATGAGGACGACTACGAAAACGATCCGTACCGAGAGGAACGTGAACGCACGATGCAACTATCCGACTTCCAACTCAGCGATCCATTCAGCTACTAGGAGATCACATGGACGAAGCACAAGTAGGGTTTATCGCGGGATTCGCCAACGCGAACGAAGTAACCTACCTCGAAGAGCGGAATCGAAAAGCGAAGCAGGACTTCATTAAGCGGCATGGTGGAGTCGAGTGCAGTATTCGGCAATCCAACGGACTCCGCATCTTTGCCGATGGTGCCAGACTCGACTCTAGCAACCCATTGGGAGAGTTCCGCGAACCACCTACAAACGAATATGCTCGCCTCAAGTTCGTCAGAATCTATTGGAAGGTTCGCATACAGGAAAGTCACGATGCCTACTTCACGCATCGTGACAACCTACGAGCCATGCCTCAATTCGATCGCATGCCGACCGAGGCAGACATTGCCAAATTGAGAGAGCTACGGCTTGTGGCCCTCGCTGCAAAAAAGGGATATGAGTCCACGCAGAATAAGATCGACAAATTGGAGGAACCCTCACGGCAACGCGAGCAGCAAATAAACGCCAGCCGAAACAATGCGGTCCACACCGTCATGCGACAGATCGATGCCATCGACAAGATGACACTCGATACGCCAAAGAAGTCCAAGAAAAAGAAACGAACCGTTTAACCATTGAGGATCACGCGATGACAAAACAATACGTCTGTACCAACTGCGAGACTTTGTCGACGCACGAAGAACCAGTGCCCGTGCTCAACTCACCAAGTTCCGGTCCCACGTTAAATCGTTCCATTGTCCCTCAATACGATGAAGAGGGGATTCCCGTATTGAATGCCCCCAGCACTAGCAAGAATGTGCCTGACCGATCATCGGGTCGTACAGCCAGGGAATTGATGCTAGGCACCCTGGAACCAGTGCAGACGGGTGATGAGCCAATGGCAGCGACCAAGGGCAGCGGTAGAAAGCAACCGCCAGATCGTACCAAGGGCAGTGTCGATGAGGACGACGATCAGGATGAAGACGAGGACGAGGCCCCTCGTCCAAAAAAGAAAAAGATGAAAAGCAGCGGTACCTTGGAGGTGGGCAACTGATGGGTTCCTATCTAATCAAGAACCTCGAAGGACGTCCGCATGTAGTGGTCCCAGTGACCATGATCGTGGAAGGCGTACTCAATGGGTCTCACGGGCCACTGATGTACCCGCGATCGACCCTTCGCAATGTGCGGGCTTGGAATGGGCGTCCCGTCGTGGTGCATCATCCCACGATGGAGGCCAACGGGCTGGCTGACGATCCGGTGATCTACAACAAGCAGAAGATAGGCACGCTATTCAACGCTGGGTATGACGCCAAGCGTAGGGCCTTAGTCGCAGAGGCATGGATCGACAAGGCGAGGGTCCAATCGTTTCCGCAAGTCCACAAAGCCATTAGGGCTGGCCGTGCGTTGGAGGTAAGCACCGGTGTGATTACGGACAACGATGAGATCGCAGGCACGTTCAACGGGAGGGATTACTTGGCCGTCGTGAGATCAATGCATCCTGATCATCTCGCAATTTTACCGGGTTTAAGAGGGGCATGTGATCGCAAGATGGGTTGCGGAACACATGCCGTTGAGAACGTTGCTGGATCGTGGTGACTCGACAGTGTTACTACGGAACACCGTTAAAGTCAGGGTTGCAATGTGACGAAAACAGTTTGCCTTTATTGGCCTCCTTGTCTGCGTTCGTCTGATCGAAAGAGTTGCAATCAGCCATGATCCAGTCGCAACCGAGTGCCGTGCATTTAGTTCCAGTGTACGGCACTCGGGAGCTTATTCGTCGAGGGAGGTCGGAAGCCGAAATGCAGTGATGGCAGCCTATCTCATGCCGGTTTGTAGTGAGGAGCATTAGGGTGTCGTATCTATTGGCGACAGAAGCCCTAATGCTCCTGATCCAGTGAGAGCTTCAGACCTAGTTGTGTTTCGGGAATCCTCGAGCCGGGTGCAGTAACCCACGTGATTATTGCATCCGGCTTTTTGAAAATGATACCCCAGCCTTGAGGAACAAATTACGAGTGGTTAACCGACCCTGTTTTTAACGGTCCTCAAGGTTGGGTTTTTTATCGTGCAGCGAAGCGTGTGAAGATCCGCCTAGTGACTGCCCTCGATACCTCCCGGGGGCAGTCATAGGTGGAACAACTAAATATTGAACGGAGAATCATATGAGCGTTTTACTACCGAGCCCGCCATACATCCGCAATTCAATTGCGGTCAGCGTGCGACATGACAACTATTCGGAGCGATTCGTCGATCATTTGGAAACGGAACTCTATCCGGGCCATCTTGTCGAGTACACCGCTACCGGAACCGTACAGCGTAGGAGCACCATCGGCGGAGATATCCCATTCGCAGTAGCGATGGAGAGTCCGCTAAATGCGACGAGCAACAACGGACAGACCACAATACCGTCAACGATCTATACGGTGTTCAACGCAGCAGTCGACAGAGCAAACATTCTGTACCCCGGCGAGGGCGACACTGTTCTGTTGCGACTGCAAGCCGGTCAAAGCGTAGTCAAGGATCAACCGGTGATCTGTGCTGGCGATGGTTCCGTGATGGCATGGATTCCCAGTGGCAAAGTCTACGCCAGCACCGCCGACAGTGACCCGATTACTAACACCGCTGACGGCACACCATTTCCCGGTTACACGTTTCCGGCTAATACGCTGTTGGTGGGAGATGTGGTTCGGGTGCGGGGGTACGTCGTATGCCCATTGACAAACGGTAGCGACACCCTGACGCTTGCCCTGTCATTCGGCAGCAGTGCGGTGTTCATCGCAGGCCCGCTCGACGTGGCTAACAACAACTTGCTGTACTTTGACGCCTTGGTGGCGGTGGAGGCCGTAGGCCCCTCAGGGTCGATCGTAGGCAGTGGTACGACAGCCTTTGGGGCGACAGGCACCACGCCTAAAGCCTTCGAGCTTGCAAGTTCGCCAATAGACACGACAATGGCTAATGAAGTGTACTTGCTCGCCCAGTGGTCGGCAGCGAGTACAGGCGACTCGGCCGTGTTGCGTCAGTTTGTCGTATCGCTTGAACGTGTGTATGACAGATCGTTCGCAGTTGCCGACGAAGACTGCGACAATAGTGATGGTGATACGGAGTTGTTTTTGCTTTGTCGGTCTAAGTAGAGATCTCGGGGGCGGCACGTGTCGGGAGTAGCTACCCGACGCGGATCAACTTTCCTTCGCTGGTTGATTGATTAGCCGCCCCCGCTTTTCCCTGTCAGCGAGGGAAAGCGAAGGAAATCTATGGCTCCAAAAGCCCCCGCCAAGTTGCGTGCTGTCGGCTACTGCCGTACATCTGGCCCCGGTCAAAAGGCGAGCCAAACTACCTCGATAGGTGGCCAGGACGAACGGGTTCGTGATTTCGTCGCGTTCAAAGAATGGAAACTCGTCAAGGTTTACATCGACGAGAGCGTTAGCGGCGGATCAATCGCCCCGCGTGACGCATTCGTTCAAATGATGCGTGACGCGGAAGCGGGTATGTTCGATGTACTTGTTCCATTCGACGTGAAACGATTTGCTCGTGATGGGTTCGACATCCTCAACGAATCGCGTCGACTCAAGAAACAGCTAGGGATTCGCACGGTCGACACCCAAGGTACGCACGACAGTGACGGCCCGCCCCTTATCAATTTCCTCCACGCTGGCATCGCTGAAATGGAGGTAGGGCTTATCAAGGATAGGACCTATGGCGGGAAGGTCAGACGAGCCAGGGACAAGAGCAAAAAGCCCCCCATCAAAGCCAAGCCCTGGGGTCGCACGTATGACACTGACAAAAAGCGATGGGTGGCAATTCCCGAATGCAAGGCTCTGCTAAACCGAATCGCCAAGCGATACCTCAATGGCGAGAACCCCCGCAAACTAGCCGAAGAGTTTAAGGACGATTTCGGCAGCTATAGCAAGGTATACCGATACCTAAAGGATCGGCGTACGGAGTGGGGTATCAATTTCGTCGACGAGACGGTTGAGATTCCCGACGCGGACCGTAACGCGGTTTACCCGATGGAGCCCTTGTTGAGTGAGTCGACCATCGATGCCATCTACAGGCGAATGGCAAAAAACAAAAAGGGTGCCAAGGGTGCCAAACGTCTCTATCTGCTGTCGGGCTATATCTACTGCGAAAAGTGTGGCTATGCACTGACGGGCCAAGATCAGAAACGAGCCCATACCAAGTATCGTCACTCGGCCGAGGGGCCAGCTACGGCATGCCCCAAGCCTTGGCCCTATCCGATCTGCGAAAAGATTGAAGAGGCTGTTGTCCGCAAGTTGCTCGAGACCTTTTCAAACCCGCCAGCGATACGCCGTGCAATCGAGGCCGCTATCCCGAACCTGGACGAGATCAAGGGCTATATCGCGGAGCGTGACGTCATCGACGGCAAGATCGCCAAATTGAAAGTTGCTCGCAAAAAACAGCAGCAGTCGCTAAACGATGAGGCCGTTTCGTATGAGGATGTCAAACCGATATTGGTTGACCTGAACGAACGAGAGCAAGTGTTGGTCGATCGTCGCAGCAGGTTGACAAGCATGATCGAAACAGCACCCAGTCAGCAGCAGATGAATGGGCATGCAACACGGTTGATGAAACGGGTGGCAGACCTAGTTGCTAAGGCATTGCCACCCGCCAAGGCACGCAAGGGCAAACCGACAAAGCCGAAAGCCGGTGAGATCAGTTTCCCGAATGAGAACTGGATGAGCCCTGAGGTATACGACCAAATGCGGGCCGCGTTGACACCGGCTATCAAGTCGTTTGAGACATTCAACCGCCTGCTCCACGATCCCGAATTTGAAACTGATCCTAAAGAGTTCAAAAAGCTGTCAGACGAATTCGACAAGACATGGGTTCAGTTTCAAACGACCCTGCTCGCCCATGAGGGGGCGTTTTACGATCGCCTATCGTTCACTGACAAGCGAGCCCTGATAGAACATGCGTTCGACATAACGCTACCCGATGGGCGACAGCCGGGGGTGTACGTGAGAGCGGTTGACAGCAGCAACCATCGGGATAAAGATTTCGAGTTTACGCTACGCGGAAATGCCGCATTTGACCGGGAAATGGGCGATACTTTAGGTATCAATGAATTTCAGCATCGTTGAAGGCCAGCACGGTGCCGGTGGCCACGACTTCGGCATCCCAGCGCGGCCCCTTGTCCGGCCAGCGCTCGGTGACCAACTGCTCGGCGAACTTGCGCACCTCGGCGTGGGCCGGCGCCTCGGCCGAAATCGAAGGCCGTGCCATCAAGAAGGCATAATTCGTGTGGCAAGTCATGCATTGCCGCGTTTGTTGCCAATCGAGCGCGGCGGAATCCAGGAAATGCGTCGCGCGCTCTAGCGAGAACTCGGCGACGATCGGCTCGTCGGAGGAATTGGGGGTGGGCGCCACCAGGTTGGCCAAAGTCACTGGTTCGGCTGCCGTGAGATCGGCAACAAACATAACCATCGCGCCGATGACGGCGATCAACAAACCAACAGTCCGAATGGAGTTCATGGCATGTCTCCGAAGAGCGAGGTCGGGGGCGGGGCCTCAAACAGCAGGTGGGAAAGCGACGCAAGGGGCCAGGGCAAGCTGCCCATCAGCATAACGATACGGCACGGCGGTTAATAGCCGGCGCTACAACTGCCAGAGGTGATTGCGTAGTCCCATTCCTTGTATTTGCGTGGCGGGCCGAGCGAAACGAGCCTCAGTTCTTCGCCATAAGCTGGCGGCGGCGAATGCGCCGACCTATAGGCACCGACTGACTTTGCAATCGTCCTCAGGCAGACTCGGAACTAGCGGCGGCGCGTTGGTGCTTCGCTCATGCTGACAGTTTAGCGCACGTGCGGAACGTTCGTCCTGCGCAATTTTCCCCTTGCCATTTATTGTCGACATCACGACCATGCTACCGAAGTCGCTGCACATATTTTGAAAGGCGATTTATGCTCAAATCAAAATCGGTAGCTCGTTCGATCTGCAGTCGTCGTTTTATCGGAATTTGTACCGCCATCGCATTGATGCCAACGCCGGCACACGGCGAGACGAAGTTGCGATGGAAATTTACCGCCGGCGACAAAATGCGATTTGAAACGAAGACGGATACGACGCAGGAGATTAAGGACGACCTACATCATATCGAGATGACGGAGACGTGCATTTGCGACGTGGCGTGGGAGATTAAAAATGTCACGAATGACGGCACGGCAACCGTATCTCGCGCGGTAGAACGAATACGCTATGAACGATCGCACTCCGATGAGCCACCCATCGCGTTCGATTCACAACATCCCCAAGGTTCGACGCTCCCTGTCAAAGTGGCCAACGGCTGCCATTTGCTCATCCATAAGCCATTTCTCGCGAAGGTTACGGCCGTGGGTAAGGTGTTGGAAGTTTATTTTCCCGATGAGCTAGCCGCCAAGCTACACAAAGAAGTCCCACAGAATCTAGGAACGCTGCAATTTTCTCCGAGTTACTTGAAGCGCTGGATTGGCCAATCCTTCGCGACGCTTCCTGAACAATCCGTAGCCATCGGCCACACCTGGGAAGAACAGGATTTTCAAAGGAACCAGACGTCTACGACCAAATTCACATTGACGGGACAAGAGGATTACGAAGGCAAGCAGGTCGACAAAATCGAAATGGTCGGAATCTCACAAATCGATCTGCCAAGTGAATTGCAAGTCGTTGCCAAACAGCAATCGACCACTGGCAAGATTTATTGGGATAACGCCTGTGGATCTCTCGTTGAATCAAACGTTCGAACCAAGATGAACTTCGTGTTCAGGAAGGATAATTTGTCATCCGAACAGCATTTCATGTTTACTGTAAGCGTGAAACGCCTAGGGACCGAAAACGATGGGGCAGGCGACGCCAGTCGCACCAGGTAGCGAGAGATAAACGCCGAAGAGCGCGTGAAGGCCTATACCGCGACAAATACTGGGCAGCGGAAAGAGAGCCCTTGGGTGGTGGCAACCGTGCTGCTGCCCAAGGGTTTTTCGTTTGTCACTGGCGTGCGTCGCTGCCGGACGACGTATTGGTCGGCAGAGATTTTTGTCGTTTCCGGGGTCGCTTAAGCGACCTTTCCCCGGGTTCATTTCGATACTTCACTCGTTGGAGGACAAAAAGTACGGGAGCAAACATGAAGTTTGCGATGGCGATACATACTAATATCCAGAAGAGTTGACCACCCTTAATGGAAAGATATTCTTCAGACCAAATCGATGGCGATTCCGACGAACGGTCGGATAACTGAATTTCGCCAACGCCAGCGATTGTCCCCCGTGGATTTACCTTGGGTGTACTTTCACGGGGGTGTAGGAGCAGCATCTTTACGGTGAACGAATCCCCGGGGTCGAGTATGACCGGATTGAATGCTACGCTGCTGCTCGTTTTGTTCTCAGCCGTAGAACTTGCAAGGGCTGGTTCTTTAACGCCGTTATACAGGTACTTTCTACTTGCAGATACGAGAGTCGGTGAGCCGACCATATCGCAATCGACATCAAAACCGAGTGGGTCGTGGCTGTCGTAGTCGTCTGGTCGAATCGATGCTCGACCATCATTTGAAATCGTGAGGACCACGATCGACAATGTCTCACCCGTCTTCAGGATGTCCTGCCCCTTGAGCAAAATCTCAAGGTCACTGATCTTTTCGCGAACTTCGAGGACCTTGTAATTTGCCGTTTGCTCAAATTTGATATTTGGTTTCGCTGGAAAGGCGTACCCCGCGACGAAGAAACCGATGCCCACAACCAAGCTTATGAAACCAAACGGTAAGAGCGAGTCGATTGGTCGAATGCGGTCGTAAGCACTTCGGAAGAATCCCATTAGCCCACTTCCTGATTTGAGTCGGTGTTCAATTCCACACTACTCGTCGACCTTCTTCTCGTCGATTTTCCAAGTAAGCACTCTCGTGCCAACTACCGGATTGTTGCCCGTCACCACTGCGGACTTTCCTTTCTTCATTACCTCAGGGCTGATATTGCCGTAGAGTTCGCCGCGAACGCCTCTGTCAAGGCTATCCATTTGCGTTGTGCGTCTTTGTCTTTCTTCTTGGTCATGTCTTGCTCCATTGAAAAAGTTGTACCGGGTGCATTTTACCAATGCCCCATAGGCCGTCGAATCGTGACCGGCCAAAGCAGCCCAGCCATAAGGCCCTCGCCGGCTTTTCCGCCCCAGGGTCATGCTGTCAACCGAGGAAGGTGCTAACGGCCGTTGACAGGGGCGTCGATACCCTCCAGTGTATGGAGCGTAAACCAGTGCACTATAGATGGTTACAGAATCATGTCGACCGCGATATCAGGGCGTATGCCTGCCATCGTTTTGACGTGGGATGGGGGCGGCGAAAGAACGGGTCGCCTGTACCGCGGCACCGAGATCATCAAGGCGAGAAGGGACTATCGACGGCTGTTACTCGCGGACCGTCACCCCCGCGTCGAAAAGCCACACCCCAGCATGAAGGAGTACCGAGCACTGCCAAAGTCGTCAGTCACGAGTCCGGCATCACCCAAAACTTTGAAGGAGTTCAGAACCATGAGTGCGACCGCGATCAAGAAAAGTTTGTCAGCCAAGGCCGAGGCTCTTGCCAAAAAAGTAACCAAGGCGAAGACCACTACCAAGAAAGCAACCAAGCCCGCCTAGCCCAAGCGAGATGAAATCGGGGTCAGGGTCGAGAGTGACGCGGGCAAGATCAACGCCGTAGGCGTGTTGTGACCTTGAATCCCTTTGTCGACGGCCGCTGATCCTGACCAAATTGTGTGGGGGCCAGTGATTGCAACGTAACTGGTATCCGTCGGCGGGCTGCCGGTGTCGGTGGGACAATGATAGAGGGGAATGACGATGTTATGCAGCTTGCTGTTATTCGGGCCGTCCCACGGCTCATCCTGATGATCGAACCACGCCCCTTTCTGCCATCCAGACGGACGACCGGCTACTCATCGCCGTTTTCCCATTGTCGTAGCGCCTCGAACATCACGATGGCCACCGAGTTCGACAGGTTCAGGCTGCGGGCTGCCGGACGGATCGGGATCCGCAGCGCCCGATCGCGGTTCGGCTCCAACAAGGCCGCCGGCAGCCCCTGCGACTCGCTGCCGAAAACCAATACGTCGGCCGGCCGGTAGTCGACACTGGTGTAGCTGCGCGTCGCCGTTTTGGTGAAGTAATACGGTGCAACCGACGGTAATTGCGCGACGAGCGATTGCCAGTCGTCGACGGCTTCCCATTCCAAATGAGGCCAATAGTCGAGCCCAGCCCGGCGCAGATAATAGTCATCCAGCCGGAAACCCAACGGCCGAACCAGCCACAGCTTGGCCCCCGCGGCAACGCACGTGCGACCGACGCTGCCGGTGTTATGCGGGATTTCGGGTTGGTACAGCACGATGTGCAGACGTGGTTCGTATTTCACATCACGTGGAATATCACGCGCCGAGCACATGGTCAACCGGCCGCTCTGGTATTGACTCGTTCGGAGGATCACAGCTGCCCGGGCATGCCAGAGCCACAGGCGAGTCACTCGGTTTGGCTCCGAAACATGGCAACAATCGTTAATCGTATTTTGGGGGCAAGAGCCACCGTTTTTTGGTGCCCGCACTAGGTCGTGCGAAATTGCGGTGTTAGCATAGGAGGCCCGGCCCGCTCGGGCTCGGCCCACAGGCACGCACCGCAATCCTGGTCTCGTCCAACGCCCCGCATGAGCGATCGAACTGCGCTACTTTCGATGCACGGCATTACAAAGCGGTTCGGCGCCACCGTTGCGCTGGCGGACGTGTCGCTCTCGGTCGGGGCCGGGCAAGTGCTGGCTCTGATCGGCGAAAATGGCGCCGGCAAAAGCACCCTCATGAAAGTGCTTTCGGGCGCACATCGTCCCGATGCCGGCGAGATGTACCTGGACGGACGCGGCTACGCCCCCACGGGTCCACACCAGGCGCGCGTAGCGGGCGTCGCCATGATCTACCAAGAGTTGAACCTGGCGTTGGACCTCAGCGTCGAAGACAACATCATGCTCGGCCAAGAGCAGCATCGGGCCGGCTGGCTATGTCGTGGCAGCCAGCGCGCGCGCGTCCAGCAAGCCCTGGACATGCTAGGCCATCCAGAGCTGCGTCCCGATACGCTGGTCGAGCGTCTTTCGGTCGGGGCACGGCAGCTGGTCGAAATCGCCCGCGCCTTGGTCTTTCATCCGCGGGTGATCGTCTTCGACGAGCCCACTAGTTCGCTAACGGCCCACGATGCAGAACATCTCTTTGCGGTGATTGCACGGTTACGTGACGCGGGGCTGGGCATCATCTATATCAGTCATTTTCTGGAAGAGATCCGTCGCGTGGCAGAGCGTTACACGGTCCTCCGCGATGGACGCACTGTCGGCTCCGGAGAATTAGCCGGCGCCAGCGAAGCGCAGATCGTGGCGCTGATGGTCGGGCGCAACGTGCAAGACCTCTTTCCCACGGTGCCGCACAAGGCAGGGGAAGAAATTCTCGAAGTCCAGGACCTCGGCGGAGTCAAGGTGCCGCGCGGCGTAAGCCTGACACTGCATCGTGGTGAAATACTTGGAATCGCCGGATTGGTGGGCGCAGGGCGGACCGAGCTATTGCGGTGCATCTTCGGGCTCGACGCAGTTCGCCGCGGCGTCGTGCGTGTGGCAGCATATACGCCTCGTCCGACGCCGCGGGCACGAATCCGCGCCGGGCTGGGGCTGGTTTCCGAAGATCGCAAGGGGGAAGGGCTCGCTCAGCAGCGCTCGATTGCCGATAATCTGACCCTCAGCCGTCTCGCGCCGTACAGCCGCTGGGGTTGGCTCAACCTGCGGCGCCGCGAGGTGGCGGTGCGCGACTGGATGGGTCGGCTGGAGATCAAAGCCGCCACGACAGAACAGCCCGTCAGCGAACTCTCGGGAGGCAATCAACAAAAGGTGGCGATCGCCCGCGTTCTGCACCAACAGGCCGACGTGCTACTGTTGGACGAACCTACCCGCGGGATCGACGTCGGCACCAAAGCCGAAATCTATCGTCGCATGGGGCAGCTCGCCGCGGAGGGTAAATCGGTCGTCTTCGTCAGCTCGTACTTGCCCGAGTTGTTGGCAGTTTGCGACCGCGTAGGAGTCATGGCGCGGGGCCGCCTGCGCGAAGTCCGGCAAGCGCGCCAATGGACCGAGGAAGAAGTGATGGCTTGCGCGATCGGGGGAGACCAGTCGTGAGCGATACCGTCGCGGCGGCAACCCGTTCTCCAACGTCGACGCCCACCGTCGCACGGCGGCTCTTGGCGCTAACGGGACCGCTGGGCACGCTGTTGGCGCTATTGGCCGTGATCGCGCTGTTTGCCATCGCCGATTGGCTGAAGCAGGGGCCGGACGTATTCCTTTCCCCTCAAAACGCCCGCACGGTGGCGGTCCAGGCGGCGCCCATCATCGTGGCGGCGCTGGGCATGACCGTGATCATTATCGCCGGCGGCATCGACCTGGCGGCCGGCACGGCCTTGGCCCTGTCGGCGACGGTGCTGGCCTGGTGCCTCGACAAACATTACTCGGGCCCGGTCGCCGTGTTGGCAGCCGTCGGTACCGGTTGCCTCGCCGGCTGCATCAACGGGCTGCTGGTGAGCGCCCTCGGTGTCGTACCGTTCATCATCACATTGGGAACGATGACGATCTATCAAGGCATTGCCAAAATCCTGGCCAAAGAAACCACGATCCGGCCGGCGCTCGATCGGATCCCCCCCGCGTTCGAGGCGCTGGTGACGACACGGCCCCAGCCTGCCTGGTTGATCGAGTCGCTGCACGTGCCCAACTTTGCCTGGGGCGTTTGGCTGGCGCTAGTTTTGGCCGTGGCGCTGGCGGCTGTTCTGCGGTACACGGTATTTGGGCGTTACGTGTTTGCCCTCGGGTCGAACGAGCAAACCGCTCGGCTGTGCGGTATTAACGTGCCTTTGGTGAAAATCGCCGTGTACACCCTCGGCGGGCTGTTCGTCGGGATCGCTGGCACCTATCAATTCGCCCGGCTCACCAGCGGGAATCCGATGTCGGGCACGGGGCTCGAGCTGCGGATGATCGCGGCGGTGGTGATCGGCGGGGGGAGCTTGAACGGCGGCAGAGGTTCGGTCTTGGGCACGGTCTGCGGCGCCATCATGATGGCGGTCATCGCCAGTGGGTGTACGCTGCTAGGCTTGAGCAATCCGATCCAGGAAATCACGATCGGCGTCATTATCGTGGTGGCCGTGACGCTGGACCAAATCCGCCAACGCCGCTGGGTCAGTTGATTTTCGTCTCTTAACGGCGGCCCAGACTGTATACAATTCTGGGGTGCCCAGCAGATCACCGCACGGCTCGTAAACGGGAGCGCCCAAGTATGGTCGATAAATCGCAGCAAACCGATACGAATCCCCTGTCGAGCCTCGACGAGTGGGAAGACGACCTGAAACGCCGCTACCCAGAGCCGGTGCCCGAGGGTGTCGTCCATGCCGAGAATACCAAGAAGAATGCCAAGGAATTCCGCAACCACCGCAATTCGGCGCGGCCCAGCGTGCGCGAATTCTACCGCCTGAATCACCTTCATCAAACGCTCGACTTCGTTCGCCAAAAGCACACCGAGTATCTGCCGCTGGCCAAGCGCGAGATGAGCATCTGGGAAGCGCTCGAATACCTCAACACGCTCATCGACGACAGCGATCCGGACACCGACTTTTCGCAAATCGAACATTGCCTGCAAACCGCCGAGGCCATTCGCCGCGATGGGCATCCGCGCTGGTTCATCCTGGCCGGCCTGGTCCACGACCTCGGCAAGATCCTCTGCCTGTACGGCGAGCCGCAATGGGCCGTCGTGGGGGATACGTTCCCGGTCGGTTGCGCCTACTCCGAAGAGATCGTGTTCGCCGAATTCTTCGCCGACAATCCCGATCGCGAAGTGCCTCAGTACCAGACGCCCAACGGCATCTACCGCGAGCATTGCGGGCTGGACGACGTAATGATGTCCTGGGGACACGACGAGTACATGTATCAAGTCGCCAAAAACTATCTGCCTGATGAAGCGCTGTACATGCTGCGCTTTCATTCCTGCTACCCGATTCATCGCGAAGGGCAATACCGCCATTTGATGAATGAGAAGGATGAGAAGCTGTTCCGCTGGGTGCGTAAGTTCAGCCCCTACGACCTGTACACCAAAAGCGCCGAGCGGCCCGACGTGGCCGCCTTGCGCCCCTACTACGAAGACCTGGCGGCGGAATATTTCCCGGACAAGGTCAAGTGGTAACGCGCGGTCGACAGCCACGCCTGGCGCACTCTAGTTCTCCTTCTAAGCGATGAAGGTCGCGACACGCCCGCATGCCCCGTTACCGACAATTGCTCGAGAGTTTGCGGCGTGAGTTCCCGCAGCCTGTCTCGGATCATGTCCACGACGCCTATGTGGCGTTCTCGGTGCTCCGTGCCTTGGATCGGGTCGACGCGCTAAAGTCGCAGGCGCCGATTCTTGGCGCGCCGGTCGAGCCCGACTTTGCCGCGGCCCTGGCATCGCGCGTCGCCGAGCAAGGTGAGCCGCTCGAGCAAGTGATCGCGGATCTGGTCAAGCATCTGGAAGGGATGTTTATCTGGGGGCATCCGCGCAGCCAGATCAACGTGATCTCGCATCCCTCGATCGCCAGCATTATCGGCGTCCTGCTGGCCTCGACCTATAACCCCAACCTGGTGAGCGACGAAAGTGGCCGCGGCTTTTCGGCCGCCGAGGTGCGCGCCACGACGATGGCCGCCGAGTTGGTCGGCTACGATGCCGCACGATCCGGCGGAGTCTTCACGTTCGGCGGCACCGGCGGCATGCTGTACGGGGTAAAAGTCGGGCTGGAAAAAGCTGTGCCCGGTTGCCTGCGCGCAGGGCTAACGCAACCGGCCGTCGTGCTGGCCAGCGCCCACAGTCACGCCTGCACCAGCAACGTGGCGGCCTGGCTCGGGATTGGGCAAGACAACGTCGTGCTCATCCCCACTGCGGACGACCACTCGATCGACATCCAGTTGCTGGCCGCCGCCGCGCGGCAAGCGCTCGACGCGGGCAAGCGTATCGCGGCGTTCGTGGCCACGATGGGTTCGACCGATGCCTTCGGAATCGATGACCTGCGCGCCGTGCATGCCCTACGCGATGAACTGGTGCGCGAATACGCGCTTGCCTACGTTCCGCACATTCATGCCGACGCCGTCATCGGTTGGGCCTGGAGCGTTTTCAACGACTACGATTTCTTGCAGAACGCATTAGGCTTTCGCGGCCGTACGGTGCGGGCCTTGGCCAAGGCGCATCACAACTTGCAGTATCTGTCGCTGGCGGACTCGATAGGCATCGATTTCCATAAGACCGGCTTCGCCCCCTATATCTCGTCACTGGTGATCTTCCGCGACCGTGACGACTTGCAGTACATCTTGCGGCCCCGCGAATCGCTTCCCTATATCTTTCAATCCGGCGCCCACCATCCGGGACTGTTCACGCTCGAAACCAGTCGCTCGGCCACAGGGCCGATGGCGGCACTCGCCAACATGCTGCTCTTGGGCAAGGAGGGATTTCGGGCGCTGCTAGGGCACATGGTCGAGATGGCGGAAGTCCTCCGCGAGGCTTTGGTCGCGCATCCCGATCTGACCGTGCTAAACGGTGAGAACGTCGGGCCGGTCACGCTGTTTCGCGTTTATCCGCGCGGCACAGACACGTTCACCGTGAAAGACCGCGAACGCTCGGACCCGAAATTCCAGCAGGATTTGCTGGCGCTGAACGACTATAACCGCCGCGTTTTCGAGCGCGTACACGCCGAAGCCCTCACCGGGCATGGCGTGGTCATTTCGATGACGGATGCCTTTTGCCACAGCGATTTCGGCACGCCGATCTCGGCGCTCAAGTCGTACGTCCTCTCACCGTTTACCGACGAAATGCGTATGCACGACGTTATCACTCACGTGATCTCGGCGCGCGACCAGGTCGAGGCAGAGGGTCGGAATTAAGTCGACGCCGTGAGATCCGCCCGGTAACTCGGCCGACGGTTCTTGCATGTTTCGAGCCGTCGTAAGACAATCGGCCACGGGTTCGCCCGAGCGGCAACCAGTCGGGCAGAGCTAACCTGTGATTCGTCCGCATCGACAGGATCGCACGATGTTTAGCGACGAAGATTTCAGCAATTGCGACGGCATCAGCCGACGACGGTTCTTGGCATCCGGCGGCGCCGGTTTGGCAGCCTTGGGCGCAGCCGGCTCGCCGAACGCCCCGGGCGCACTCGCGGCGAGCCAACCGTCGCGGGCGCCGCGCGCGAAGTCGGTCGTCATTCTCTATCTGTACGGCGCGCCCAGTCAGATGGATACGCTCGACCCGAAGCCCCGCGCGCCGGTCGAGCGGCGCGGCGAGTTCAAGACCATCGCCAGCAGCCTGCCGGGCATCGCAGTTTCGGAGCTGCTACCCAACATCGCACGCAATCTGCACCGCGTGGCCTTGGTGCGTTCGATGACTCACACGTCGAACAATCATGCCGTCTCGGTGGCCTTGTCCGGCCTGTCGAAGTCGTTGCCCGAAATCGAGGGAAACGGACGCGATCCGCGTCATCAGCCCTACATCGGTTCCGTGCTCGAGTACCTGTGGAAGCAACAGGGAATCAGCATGGTCGACAATGGCATCCCAGTGAACATGGTTCTTCCCTGGGCCCTGAACGAGAAGACCGGGCCGGGGCGTTGGCAGCACGATGCGGCGTGGCTCGGCCTGCAATACAACCCCGTTATTCCCTTGTTTGCCGGCCAGGGTTCGCTCGAGGTCGGCGCGCCGTCGATCCAAGGATCGACTCCCATCCTGACGCGGTTCGACCCCTGGGACGGCATCACGCCCGAGAGCACATTTCGCTTCGGCGGTACGGAATTGCCGCAGGACCTGAGCATGTCGCGCCTGGCGCGCCGGCAGGAATTGCTCCATTCGCTCGATACAAACGAGCGCGAGCTGGGCACGATCGTCAATACATTCGATCAATGCCGGGATGTGGCCTTTGCCATGATTGCCAATCCCCAAGTCGCCGCGGCGCTTGACGTAACACGCGAGCCGGGCGCCGTGCGCGATAAGTTTGGCTATACGCTATTCGGACAATCGGCGCTAGCCGCGCGTCGACTCATCGAGACGGGCGTGAAAATTGTCACGGTCTTTTGGGATACGTGGACCGATAATAACGCGTCCTGGGACACGCATCACAACCATCACCCACGTCTGAAGGATGGGTTGTGCCCCAAGCTCGATCAGATCCTGCCGGCTTTTCTCGACGACATGCACGAGCGCGGACTGCTGGATGAAACGCTGGTGATGGTCATTAGCGAGCATGGACGCACGCCGACCTTGGGCAATTCGCCGGGCGGAGCGCGCGAGCATTGGTCCGGCGCGTACTGGGGAATGTTTTTCGGCGCAGGCATTAAGACCGGCCAGGTGATCGGCGCGACCGATCGCGAGGGAGGCTACCCAACCAGTTGCCCGACCGACCCGAAAGACATCCTGGCGACGATGTATCACCTGCTGGGCTTCGATCCGCTCTTAACGACCGTGCCCGATCGGTTCGGACGGCCGCTGCACATTCTTCCTCATGGCGACGTGGTCAACGCGCTCTTGGCGTAGACTCGCAAGCGCCGTCCTTCGCAGAATTCTTCTTGACATTGCCCATCACTTACTGTACTAGTACGATCATACAGCAGGTGATCGCATGTTTTTTGCCATTGATACAGCCAACGGCGTTGCCGTTTACGAACAAATCATCCGCCAGGTGAAATTCGCCGTCGCGCGCGGCGCGATCAAGCCGGGCGAGATGGTCGCTTCGGTGCGTGAATTGGCCCGCGAACTGGCGGTTAATCCCAATACCGTGGCCCGAGCGTATCGCCAGCTGCAGACCGACGGCGTGTTGTCGTCGGTCCGCGGGACAGGGCTGGAAGTTGCCGCGCGGGCGCGTGATCGCTGCCGTCGCGAGACGGTCGAGCTGATCCGCGCCCGGCTGCGGCAAGTTCTTGTCGAGGCCCAGAGGAGTCAACTTTCCCACGACGAGCTGCGCGAGTTGGTCGACGACGAGCTCAGCGTCCTCACCCGGCAAGGAACCTGAACATGCAACCGGCCATCCGTCTGGCCAACGTCACGAAGCGTTATCGGGACCATACCGCGCTCGATCACGTCTCGTTCGAGGTGCCGCAGGGCTGCGTCTTCGCCTTGTTGGGTGAGAACGGCGCCGGCAAGACCACGGCCATCCGCATTCTGCTCGGGCTGACCGAACCCGATACCGGCTTTGCCGAGATCCTGGGACGCGACACGCGCGGCCGTCAGGTCGACGTTCTGCGCCACGTAGGCTACGTGCCCGAGCGCCCGACGCTGTACGACTGGATGACCGTGGCCGAGATAGGCTGGTTCACGGCCGGCTTCTATGGCGGCGACTTCGCGCGGCATTACGACCGCCTGATTTCGGATTTCGGCTTGCCTCCGCGCCGCAAACTGAAGGCGCTCTCCAAGGGAATGCGCGCCAAGGTAGCTCTCTCGTTGGCGCTAGCGCATCAGCCTGACGTGCTGTTGTTGGACGAACCGACCTCGGGCCTCGACACGATGGTCCGCCGCGAGTTTCTGGAAAGCATGGTCGACCTGGCCGCGGCCGGGCGGACGGTGGTGCTGTCGAGCCATCAGATACACGAGGTCGAGCGCGTGGCCGACATCGTGGCCATTTTGCACGACGGCCATTTGGTGCTGGTCGAGCGCTTGGATGAATTGAAAGACAGCGTCCAAGCGCTGACCGTGACACTGGACGACGGTGTTGCCATGCCGCGCGTGGCGGGCGAAATCCTCCGCGAGCGGCGCAAGGCCCGGCAGTGGCAGGTGCTGGTCCGCGGCATCAACGACGAAAGCCTGGCGGCATTGCGTGCCCAGCCGGCCGTGAGCGATGTCGAGGTCCGTCGCCCATCACTGGAAGAGATTTTCGTGGCGTACATGCGCTCGGGCGATGGAGGCGCGGTGAACGATGCGACGCGCGACGCAATCAGAACGCAAGGGTCGTTCGACTGAGAATCCCGCGCTGCAACAACAGAAATCGAGTCCCGAACGGCTAATTGGCGCTTGAATCATTGTCGTCCAACTTTCTCGACAAACGTTATGACAACCGACGTCTTTCGCCGCGTGGTGTGGAAAGAATATCGCATGCTGCGGTCGTTCTGGATCGCGCTGGTGGCGATTGTCGTGGGGGCACAGGCGATCGCGTGGCTGTCTGGCCCCGCCGCCGGCGCGCTGCAAGCGGATCTGGTCATCATGGTCACGGCTATCGTGGCCTATGCGCTGGGGATCGGAGCCACGATCTTCGCGGTCGAACACGAGGAAGGGACCAACACGTTCTTGCAGCCCTTGCCGGTCGAAAGCCGGCAACTGTTCACGGCGAAAGTCGCGTTGGCATTGGCAAGTGTCATCGCTCTGGCCGGCGCGCTCGCGGTCGTGACGTTAGCGTGGAAATGGCTCGGCCTGGTGCGCGTTCCGCTTATCACTAAGCATTCGGATATCGATACGTTGTGGAACACTTCCCTGGGCGTAGTCCTTGGAACGATCGACGCGTTTCTGTGGGGGCTGTTCTTTTCACTTCTGCTGCGCCGCCCGCTGGTCGCGGCCTGCGTCGGAGCGGCGGCCGCGATTGCCATTCTGCCGGGGGTTCTGTTGTTCGGAGCCATTCTTCACGCGTGGCACTATACTTATTACTTCGACCAAGCTACGACCACGGCAATAGGCTGCACAATTCTGTTGGCGGGCGTGTTCGCGGTCGACTGGTGGCTCGGCCACCATTGGCTGGAAGGACAAGCCGTGCAGGGCCTGCTGCGGCGCCGCCGACAGCGCCTCGACGCAACGCGGCGCATCACGGCGTTTGACACCGCAACACCTTATCTATCGCCACTGACCTCGTTCCGCCGTCTCACCTGGCAGGAGTTCCACCAGGCGCGGCGCCTGATGGTGATCTTCGTCGGCGTAGGCGCATTTCTGGCCATTCTGGTTGGCGGCGAAGGCCAAATTGCCGCGACCATCGCCGCCTTTTTGCCGACGATCGGAATCGTTGCTCTGATGGGATCCTGCGTGTTCTTGGCCGATCAAGAACGATCGCAATTCCGCTACTTTTCAGAACGTCCGGTATCGGCACGCATGGTGTGGCTTAATCGGCAATGCGTCTGGCTAGGCGTTGTCATCGCCGTTCTAGCAATTGGCGTTCCGTTATGGACAAAGTCGGCAACGGGAACACTTACTCCGTTGACCAACCCGGTCAATCTACGAAATCTGGCCGGCCTGCCGGCAGGGACAGCACAGTTCTTCGGCTGCATTGACCAACTGCCGAGTTGGGCGTTCTTCGCCGTGTACGCAGTGTTGGCGTATTCTTGCGGGCAATTGTGCTCGATGCTGTTTCGCAGCGGCATTGTCGCTGGTTTCGCCGGAATCGTTCTGTCGCTTGCCGTCTCAGCTTGGGTAGGCGTAACCGTCGAACTCAGGCTCAACTGGCTCGTTACTTTAGCGCCAATTCCGGTCATTCTGCTGTGGGCAACCTGGTGGCGCGCCCCGCATTGGATTGGTGAACGGACGGGCTGGTGGCCGTGGACCCGTTTGGGACTTTCGCTGGCCGTGCCCGCGATGGCGGTCGTCGCCGCGACGGCAACATACCGTGTCGCCCAGATTCCCAGGGTCGATCCCGGGTTCTCACCGGTTGAATATGCGGCGCAGGTTACTCCTGAAGCGCGTCAAACGGGAGAGATGTATCTTCGCGCCGCAGATTTGCTACGCGTTTCCTCTCCCTCCTTGCCGTCAGTGATTCTGACATCGGGACAAGGCGGGAGTTCGACAACGATCGGCGCCATCCTGAGTCTCGAACCGGATGCCACCGTTTGGCAAGACCAGCTCGAATGGCTTTCACAGAACCAGGAGTCGCTGCAACTTATCCTCGATGCGTCGGCCCGCCCGACATGCGTGCTGCCCGCGCGGAACGTCGAATCTCCTGATGCCCTCCAGGGTTCCGGGGCGATTTTCTACCTGCTCGCTACGGACGCTCGTCGACTCGCAGACCAAGGGGATTTGGACGGTGCGTTTGACAG
>DASXEJ010000126.1 GCA_036490175.1 Pirellulales bacterium
GCTCGTGGATCCGAAGATCGCTGCGGGAATCCCCTCGGGGCCGACCGGCATTGCTTGGAAGGCCGACGGCTTGCGTGTGAACAATCATCGGCTGATCGATCTCAAGTTCAACTTCGCGGCCCTGCTGATGCGCATCGGCTACGCGGGCATGTGGCTGCCATACCGCGAGGACGTCTTTCCGCTGTTGGCGCCGCAGACCGGGCCGGTACACTTGTCGCTCAATTCCGTGTTGCCGCTGAATTATTCGGCCGCCCACGCGGTCAAGAACATTACCGCGTCGGAACGATCGTACTGGGCCGCCGGCTCCGGCGCGTATCAAGTCACGATCCTGCACGGCCGATATGATTTTCCCATCAAGCTGACGTTCATTCAGCGGGCCGGCCTGTTGATACACTTCAGCGACCGCTGACGAACTCTCCCAGAGGAATGTCGCCATGAAAATCTACCTGCTGATGGGCTGTGGTCTGGTGTTGACCATCGGTCTCTGCGTGGCCGTGATTCATTTCGAATCCGACCAGACCCGCGAAGCCATGCGCGGCATCGCCCGCGAAGAAATTCCTAATGCCGTCCCCGCAGCGATCGACAAGTCCATCGACAACACCATCGATCGGGCCCCGGAACTGGGCGTTAAGATTGTCGACAAGATCGGAACGACGGTCGGCAAAGTCGCCGGCGACGTGGCGAAGAGCACGGGTGCGACTGCGGGGTTGCCCGAGGCGGCCGAGTCCGCCGGCAAAGTCGCCGGCGACCTGCTGGGCCGCATTCGCGACACGATCAGCGGAACTTCCAGCCCCGGCGATAAGCCATCCAGCGACTCCGGCGCTGGCGACCCGACGCCGAGTTCCGGCAAAAGTGATTCGCAGTCACGCCGCTCTGGCCAGACGGGAGACGATTCTAAGGAAGCTCCTCGCGCTGCTGCCGGCAATCCAGCAAATATTATCGACGGGCTGTTCGACGTGGTGCGCGGGGCAACCAAGGCCGGCGATCAGGTCGGACAGCAAATGTTCAAGTTGTCGCCAGCCGAAGAGCGGCAATGGGGTCAAGCCTTCCACGATCAGATCTTGAGCGAGAACAAAATCATTCGCAAGCCGGCGCTGACCAAGCGGATCGAGCGAATCGCCGCCCCGCTGTTGAGCGCCCGCAGGCGCCACGCCATCGACTACACCTTCACCGTCATCGATTCGAAGATCGACAGCATCAATGCCTTTTCCACCGTCGGCGGCTTTATCTATCTGCACAGTGCGCTCATCGACTTTGCACAGAACGACCAGGAGCTGCAATTCGTGATCGGCCACGAGATCGGCCACGTCGACCTGGGACATTGCGCGCAGCAACTGACCTATACCGCGCGGGCCTCGGAACTGGGCACTCCCGTCGCGGGCCACGTGGTCGGGGTCCTGCACCAGATCATCACAATGCCTTACTCGAAGGATGATGAATTCGCGGCCGATGCCTACGGCTTCAAGGCCGTGATCGCCGCTGGTCAGACGCGCGAGCAGGCCCTGTCGTTTCCGCGCCGCTTCGGCAAGTGGCTGATCGAGCACGGCCTGGAAGAACCTACGGATGAACCGGCCGAAAAGACCGTCGCCAGCGTGCTGGCCACGCGCGCCCAGGACCATTTCCAGTCGCACCCGCCCATGGATCAGCGCATCCGCCGGCTGGAAGCCATCGACGTCGGCGCCCACGCCAGAAAATAAGAAGTGCCTCGCCAAGCCCGACCCGCAATCTAGAATTGGCCAAATGATTAGCGCCACGGCAGTTTTCTCAGGAGGCTAAAGATGCCGCGTCACGGTTCCTCCGTGGAGGCGAACGCTCCGGCGGCGACCACCACCGGCACAAGCGGTTGGCTGGAACGCTACTCGCGCCGCTTGCTCGAACGGCAATTGTCCGGTCTGACGGGTGGAACGATTACCATCGTTGTCGACGGAAACGCCCGGACCTTTGGCTCCCAGACCGGCTCGCACGACTTGCAATCGGTCGTCACGGTTCACGACAGCCGGTTCTACAGCGAAACGGTTCTAGGTGGATGCATCGGCGCGGCAGAAGCCTACATGCGGGGCTATTGGTCATGCGACGATCTGACGTCGCTGCTTCGTTTGCTCGTCGTCAACTCGGAAGTGGAGGAGCGCGTCCAATCTTATTGGGCGAAACTACTCAAGAAACCAATTCAGCGCGTGCTGCACCTGCTGCAGCGCAACACCCGGCGTGGGAGCCAGGAGAATATTGCGGCACATTACGATCTCGGGAACGACGTGTTCATGCTGTTTCTCGATGAAACCATGATGTATTCGTGCGCCTTGTTCGCGAATGACGACCATAGTCTGCGAGAAGCGCAGATCGCAAAGAACGACCGGATTTGTAAAAAGCTTCAATTAAGCGCAAACGACCACGTGCTCGAGATTGGAACGGGCTGGGGCGGCTTCGCGATCCACGCCGCGGGGCACTATGGGTGCCGGATTACCACGACGACGATCTCGGAAGCGCAATATCAATTGGCGACGCAACGCATCACGGATGCGGGACTGGCTGCCCGAGTGCAAGTGATTCAACAGGATTATCGCGACTTGAAGGGCCAATACGACAAGCTGGTATCGATCGAAATGATCGAAGCGGTCGGCCATGCGTTCCTCGATCAATACTTCGCCGCATGCAGTCGATTACTCAAGCCCGACGGACAAATGCTGATTCAGGCGATCACCTTGCAGGATCAATCGCACGACGAATATTTGCGCGGGGTGGATTTCATTCAGCGTTACATTTTTCCGGGTGGATGCCTGCCGTCGATGTCGAGCATGGCATTGTCCACAAAACGAGCTAGCGATTTGCAGTTGTATCACGTCGAGGACTGGACGCCGCATTATGCGCGGACGCTGCACTGTTGGCGTGACCGGTTTCTGGGTAATGCGGATCAAATGCGCGCGCTCGGACGCCCGGAGTGGTTCATCAGACTCTGGGACTTTTACTTCTGTTACTGCCAGGCAGCATTTCTGGAGCGGCAAACTCAATCTGTGCAGTTGATGTTTGTGAAGCCCAGATGCCGCCGACGGAGTCTGACGCCCGCATTGATCGAATCGGTAGCTGAAGCCGTTACGTGCTGAGCCCGAACGATTACTGCCAGGCCGCGACCGGGCGGAGCTGATCGTTTCTTGCGGAGGATTCGGCGACATTCAATGGCCAGGTGCGCACCCAACTGAACTTGGACCAGCAGCCAGCGGCAAGCCGCTGTTGATCCGGACTGAAAGCGACGGATACGACCACGCCGCGGTGAACAAGCGGCGGTCTGACTTCAAGCAACGTTTCGCTGTTCCAAATGCGAATCGTTTTATCCTCGCTGGCCGACGCTACGAGAGAATCGTCGGGCGAAAAGGCGACCCCATTGATGCGGTCGGTATGGCCGCGCGACGTGGCCAGCAGAGTGACTTTCGGAAGGGAGTCGCCGGAAGCTTTAAAGGCCCAGATTTTCAGTACGTTGTCCCAGCCCGCCGTGACGAGCCGATTTCCCGCTCCGTTAAACGCCAGGCGGTGCACCGCCGCCTGATGACCATCAAGCGCCAGCACGTTTTGACCGGTCTTGGTGTTCCAGATCTTAACTCGTCGTTCCGTTCCACCCGTCGCAATCCATTTGCCGTCGGCGCTGAACGCGACATCGAAGATGGGGAAGATAAAGCCGTCGCAGTTGGTCTTTAACTCTCCGGACGACGAATCGTACAGTTTCACCTGGCCGTCGAATCCAGCGGAGGCCAGAGTTTTTCCGTCTCGACTGAAGGCGACGGAGTGAACCGGAGCGATGTGCTTGGATAATGTCAGCAGTTCCGCGCCGGTCACGAGATCCCATAGCTTGACAGTGTTGTCCCAACTGGCCGAGGCAAGCCGCTTGCCGTCCGGGCTGAACGCGACACACCACACGGCCGCCCTGTGCCCCTTGAAAACCTTGATTCCGGCACCGCTCGTCGCGTTGTACAAACGAATATCATTGTCCCAACTGCCCGACGCAAGCCAGCGGCCATCGGGACTGAAGGCGACACTGTTGACGCGGTCGGTGTGGCCTGCGGCCGTAAAGATTCCCGGCCGGGGTTGAACGGGTCGCGGCGTCGTATCCCAGATTTGGGCCGTATTGTCGTAACTCGAAGAAACGAGCCGCTGATCGTCTGGGCTGAAGGCCACGCTCCAGACCGGCTCCTTATGGCCTCGAAGCGTGATCTTGTCTTGAAACGTCACAGCATCCCAAATTCGCACGGTCTTATCGAAGCCGCTGGAGGCAAGCAACTTGCCGTCATGGCTGTAGGCAACCCCCAAAGCAGACCCGGTATGCGCAGCGATGGCATGCGCCCGTTGTCCCGAGTCGACGTTCCAGATGTGAATATTCCCGTCCTGGGCGGCGGTAGCAAACCGTCGCCCATTGGGCTCGAACGAGATTGACATCAGCGGTGCCCCATGCGCCTGAATATCGCGGACGTGCCGTAGCGTGGCGGCATCCCACAGCTTGACCTGGCCGTTGATGTCCCCAGAGGCGAGCAGCTTGCCGTCGGGTGAATAGCAAAGGCGATACACCTGCCCGGTATGCCCCTTGAGCACATCGATCACCTTGCCGCTGCGTGACTCCCAAACGACGAAAGTATTCTCATCATTGATGCTGGAAGAGGCGATCCGCGAACCGTCGTGGCTGTATGCCAGCGACAGCACGACCCCCAATTGGTTCTTGAATT